>JAISBQ010000090.1 GCA_031266115.1 Bifidobacteriaceae bacterium | reverse complement strand
AGGGGGGATGGCCTCGCCGAGCTCGGCGACGGCATCGTCGATGTGACGCAAGGGATCGGGACGGGTGGGTGGGTTGATCGCCATGAGGGTAACGCCCACTACCACGGTCGCGGCTCCTACGGTAATGAGTGCCACACGGGAGGAGTAGGCGGTGACCAGCCACGCCGCGAGGATCGGGCCCATGATGAAGGTGATCTCGGTGCACACGGCATCCAGGGCAAGGGCCGGTTGGTGCAGGGGCCGGGGCACCATCGCCGTGATCCCTTGGCGGATCACAGGGAACACCGGGACCATGAACACGCCGATGGCGAGCGAGGCGACGAGCACGAACTCATAGCTTGCCCACGGCAGGGCTATCCACGCGGTCGCCTCGACCACGATGGACGGCAGGACGGCGCGGCGCAGGCCGACGCGGTCGACGGCGCGGCCGCGCCATGGCGCGCCGAACGCCAACCCGATGGTGAGGAACGTGACAGCGATCCCCGCGCGTGCGAACCCTTGGTGCATCGTGTTGACGACATGGAGGGAAAACACCAGGCCGCTCGTCGCATGGGGAAGGCGTGCGATCAATCCGAGGGCAATCAGGCGGCCCACGCCAGGGATCCGCAACACCTGGCGATAGGACTCAAAGGACACACGCGCCATCATCCCACCGGCGCCGGTGGGTCGCGGTCAGGCGATAAGGTCCGCGGTACCTCCCAGGGCCCGGGTGTAGCGAGCAGCGACATCCGCCCAGTTGACCACGGTCCAGAACGCCGCGACGTAGTCGGCCTTGACGTTGCGATAGTCGAGGTAGAAGGCGTGTTCCCACATGTCCAGGACCAACAGCGGCACCGAGGCCCCGGTGAGATTGGACTGGTGGTCGTAGACCTGTTCCACCATCAATCGTGCGCCCAGCGGATCCCAGGCCAGCATCGCCCAGCCGGACCCCTGGATGGACGTGGCGACCGCGGTGAAGTGGGCCCGGAAAGCGCCGAGTGAGCCGAAGGCCTGATCGATGGCCAAGGCGAATTCGCCCACGGGAGCGTCGGGGGCATCAGGTGTCAGGTTGGTCCAGAAGATCGTGTGATTGATGTGGCCGGCGAGGTTGAACGCGAGGTTCTTCTGCAATTGCGTGATGGTCGCGTAGCCGCCGGTGGCCCGCGCGTGGGCGATCTGCTCGAGCGCCTGGTTGGCACCCGCCACGTAGGCGGCGTGGTGCTTGTCGTGGTGCAGGCGCATGACCTGGGCGGAGATGGCGGGTTCGAGTGCCGAATAGTCGTAGGGGAGGTCCGGAAGGGTGTACACGGCCATAGGGATAGCTCCTTAGCTTGGGATTGTGCGCGTCGACATGCCCCAGCGCGCAGACGTACGTCCGATCATGCCACGGCGTCGGCGGCGACACGTGGGCCTAGGCGAGCACGTTCGCGAGCGTGGGACCGGGCGTCGGCCGGTACCATCGCCGGTATGACCCAGGGCCTCATCGATGCTCCCGCGCGCGCGACCGGCATGAGTGTCGCACGCATTGTTCTGTTCAGCGACAACGCGACCACCCGACATAGCATTCGGGAGGCGGTGGGCACCACGGTCGCCGATCGCGGCGCCACCATTGACTGGACCGAGGTGGCCACCGGCGTGGCCGCCCGGACGGCGGCGGTGGACGGCGGCTATGACTTGGCGATCCTCGATGCCGAGGCTGGGAAGCTGGGTGGGATCGCTGTGGCACGGTTTGTTAGGGACGAGGCGACCAGCCCGCCGCCCATCCTCGTCCTCATCGCCCGTCCTCAGGACGCGTGGCTCGCCGCGTGGTCCGGCGCCGAGGAAACCCTGGTCTATCCCGCTGATCCGTTCGAGGTGGCACGGGTGGTCTCACGGATGCTCGGGACCGATGCCTGACCCGCTGACCGCCCCCGCTCCCACCTGGCCGGAGCTCACCACGCGGCTCATCGCCGGGGGCGACTTGACGGCGCGAGACACCGCCTGGGCCATGGACGAAGTGATGTCCGCCAACGCGTCGCCGGTTGCCCTGGCAGGCTTCCTCGTCGCCCTGCGTGCCAAGGGTGAGACGGTGGCCGAGCTGGGTGGCCTCGCCGAGTCGATGCTGGCGCATGCGGTGAGGATCGATGTGCCAGGGCCGGCGGTGGACATCGTAGGCACCGGCGGTGACCGGGCTTTCACCGTGAACATCTCGACCATGTCGGCCCTCGTCATTGCCGCCGCCGGAGTCCGGGTGGTGAAGCACGGCAACAGGGCATCAAGCTCCCGGTCCGGGTCGGCCGACGTGTTGGAGGCCCTTGGGGTGAACCTGACCTTGCCGGTGGCCGAGGTCGAGGCGGTGGCGCGCGAGGTGGGCATCGCATTCCTGTTTGCGCAGGTCTTTCATCCGTCGATGCGCCACGCGGCGGTGGCCCGGCGCGAGCTCGGTGTGGCCACGGTGTTCAACTTCCTGGGCCCCCTGACCAACCCGGCGCGTCCCCGAGGTGCGGCCATCGGCTGTGCCGACCGCCGGATGGCACCGATCATGGCGGGGGTATTGGCCGCGCGCGGCCAACGAGGCCTGGTGTTCCGTGGCGAAAGCGACGGGTTGGACGAGTTGGCAGCAACCGGACCGTCGCGGATCTGGGAGATTCGTGACGGCGCGGTGACCGAGCATCTCATTGATGGGGCCGATGCGCTCGGGCTCGACCGCATCGAGCTGGCCAGTCTGCGGGGCGCAGATGCCGCACAGAATGCCGCTGTGGCGCGCGATGTCCTGGGGGGGAAGGCGGGGCCTGTCCGCGAGACAGTGCTGTTCAACGCGGCGGCCGGCATCGTCGCCGAGGGGCATCACTCGTCCCTGCCCGGCGGTGACCTTACGGCGCGCCTGCGGGCCGGCATCGTCCTTGCGGCTGAGTCCATCGACTCCGGTGCGGCCGCAGGACTGCTCGAGCGGTGGCGGCGGGCCACAACGCGCCCGAAGGGCTAGCGTCCCTCGCCGCAGGTCCGCGCCTTGCGATGCATCCCACGCAGAAGCCACATGTATGCGACGAACTTCCGGTTTGGGACACTAGTCGTCCAACCCGAGACTGAAGGCGGCCTCCAGGTCGTGGCGCGAATAGGTGCGAAAAGCGATGTACGTCTCCGTCGCACTCACGCCCGGAGTCTTGGACACCGAATCGGCGATCACGTCCGCCAACTGGTCGTGGTGGGCTACCCGAACCACGGCGATGAGGTCGCAGTTCCCCGCGACGGAGTACACCTCGCTGACGCTGTCCAACTCGGCGATGGCCTGGGCGGCCTCGGGGATTTTGTCGGCTTCGGCGGTGATGAGCACGACGGCAGTGATCATGGCTGATCGAGTCCTTCCCTCGGATGTCGCGCCCCATCATGCCAGGCGGCCCGACCGTGCCGCGCCGACCCGCCCACGGTCGAAGGGCCCGACGTGCAGGGTGGTCGCGACATGTGAACGAGTGGACAATGACGGATCTTCCAGTCGATGTCGGAGGTCGCCTCTAGCATCTGGCGCATGGATAATACACACGTACAATCAAGCGCCGACCCCATCGTCGCAGTGAATGGTCGGATCGGCGCCGCCGAGGTCAACGCGGTCCGTCTTCTGGTGGCCGGCGGGCTCGTGGCGGCAGTTGGCGGGGTTGGGCGCGAGGTGTTCGGGACTCAGGCGGCGTAGATGCCGTCGATTGTGGCGGCGAAGTCCTTCAGTACGAGGGTCCGCTTCACCTTGAGGGACGGGGTGAGGTAGCCGTTGAGCTCGGTGAAATCGCCGTCGAGGATGGCGATCTTGCGGATGGACTCGGCGCGCGAGACCGCCTGGTTCGCGCGTGCCACCGCACGGTCGAGGGAGGCGAGAACGGCAGGGTGCTCTCGGGCCTCGGCCACCGTCATCGGCGGCAGGTTGTGGATGGTGGCCCAGCCGGGCAGCATGTCGGCGTCTACGGTGACAAGGGCGGCGATGAACGGGCGGTTGTCGCCGACAACCACGACCTGGGAGACGAGCGGGTGGCCACGGAGGCGATCCTCCAACAGCGCCGGGACCACGTTCTTGCCGCCCGCGGTGATGATGATCTCCTTCTTACGTCCGGTGATCCACACGAAGCCGTCCTCGTCGACATCGCCGAGATCGCCGGTCTTGAACCAGCCGTCCGAGGTGAAGGCCTCGGCGGTGGCGGCCTCGTTGTTGTGGTACCGGCCAAAGACGTTGACGCCCTTGACGCAGAGTTCGCCATCGTCGGCGACGCCGATCTGGGTGGCGGGGAAGGGCACGCCCACCGAGCCGATCTTTTGGCGGTTGGGGCCGTTGACCAGGGTAGGCGCGGTGGTCTCTGTGAGCCCGTAGCCCTCGAGGACGATGAGGCCGATCCCGCGGTAGAAGTGGCCGAGACGCTCGCCGAGTGCCGCTCCTCCCGAGACCGCGTACCTGGTCTTGCCGCCCATCGCGTCACGCAGCGAGCGATAGACAAGCCTGTCGAACAGGTGATGCTGGGCGGTGAGGATCGCACCGGGCCCGGCTGGGGTGTCGAGTTTGCGGGAGTAGACGATCGCTACTTTGGCG
>JAISBQ010000074.1 GCA_031266115.1 Bifidobacteriaceae bacterium | reverse complement strand
AGAGATTTGCGCCCCGGCCACGTCGGCCGGCTCGTTGCCGGCCGAGGGAGTGGCAAGCCCCAGCCCGACCTTGATCTGCTCGGCCTCGTCCCGCGAGATCGCACAGGCCCGCATGACGGACTCGGTGATGAGTTCCCCCCCGTAGGGCAGTGACCGCAACACCTGGGGAACGCCATCGTCCAGCACCATGACATCGGTCGCGCTGGCGCCCATGTTGACGATCCCGACAACACCCTCGCCGTACGGCCCGCCGGCCACGATCCGGGCGAGACCCAAGGCGCTCAGGTCCACCCGCACCGGCGCGATACCCGCCTCCATGACAGCGCTCACCGCGCGGCCCACGGAATCGGCCAACGCGGCCACCAGCAGCCCCCGCACGTGCTGGGCGTTGGCACGGACCGGATAGAAATCCAGGAGGCAATCCTCGACGCGAACCGACAGCTCGTCCTGGACCACGTATCGAAGCGACGCCCGCAACTGATCCATGGGTGCTGCCGGCAGTTCGATGTCGCGCACAGTGACATGCCCGCCACCGCATCCGAGCACCACGTTCTTCGTGGGCAGTCGGTTCGCCTTGAACAGGTGGCGCACCGCATCCGCCACGAGGGGGACGCTTGCAACCTCACCATCGGACATGGCCGCCCGATCCATGCTCACCTGGGCGAATTCCGCGATCCGCGGCCGGGTGGCCGTGGGGGTGGACGCGTCGTAGTCGACGACGGCCGCGCGCACATACGTGGCGCCGAGGTCGAGTCCAACAGCAGTGGTCTTGGCCATGATCAGCGTTCTCCGTTCACCGCGGGAACGGGCAATGGCGAGGCGTGCCGGGGAGTCACAGACCCACCGCCGTCCCATAGGCGGTCCACAGCGTGGGGCCCGCGACACAGCCGATAGCGGTTCCCGCGCACATCCACGGGCCGAAGGGGATGGACGTTCCACGCCCGGTCCGTTGAGCGATCATCGTGGCGACGCCGAAGGCGGCTCCCAGGGCGAAGGGCGCGAGGACACCAAGGGCAAACGGTCCCCACCCCACCCAAGCGAGACCCATCCCGCAGATGCCTGACAGCTTGGCGTCTCCCAGGCCCATGCCCCGTGGAACCACGAGGCACACCGTCCAGTAGAAGGCGCTCAGTATGACGCCGCCAATCAGCGCCCTGGCGAGCGCCCCCCAATCACCGCTCATTGCGGCCGCCAGGGTGAGTAGCGCAACGAGGATGGGGTAGGACGGTAGGACGATGGCGTTCGGCAGCCGCCGCACCCGCCAGTCAATGACGGTCAGTGCAAGGCACACCGCTGCCAGATAGGCGAATGCGGGCAACGCCCACGACCACCCAAGCCACGCCGCAACCCCCACGAAGAGGGCCGCCGTGGACACCTCGACCGCCGGATACCGCCAGGGGATGGCCGTAGCGCATGACCGGCATCGTCCGCGGAGCACCAGCCACGAGACCACCGGAAGGTTGTCGCGGGCACTGATCAGGGTCTGGCACGCGGGGCAGGCGGAACGGGGCCACAACGAGGCGCCGCCGGGGACACGGACGATCACCACGCCAAGGAACGACCCCACCACGAGGCCGGTCAGGCCGGCGAGAACCAACAGGAGTGCGTTCATCGTGACTCCCTGACGTGATTAGGGACCTGCTGCTCCTCGGTCCAGCCGATCGCCCACTCCTCGCCGAGGAATGCGGTGTGGGGTGGACGCTCGCGGCGGAACCGCGGGTCGTAGAGGTACCGCTTGGCATACCCCGCGCTGACCGTGCCAGAACCGTCCTCCTGCGCCACCACGCCTCGGAACCTCTGGGCCACCGACCCGAACACGCACAGAGCACCGCGTACTCCGCCGGCGTTCCAGTTTTGGACACGTAGCGAGCCACGTGCTGCGAAGACCGCGGCCGCCACGGTGAGGGAATCGGCGGGGCAATACGTCGTCATCTCGGGGCTCTGAGCCAACTGCGCGGGCCATCCCGGCTCGACATAGGGCGTTTGGGGGATCGGATAGTCGACACCGTCGAACATCATGTGGTCCTCCTGCGTCATCAGGGGGTTGTAGATCTCGACGGAGGTCCCGGCGGCAATGCCCAGCATGTCCGCGGCGGGGTCGATGACGGTGAGGTCGCCTGTGATGACGATCCCAGCCTGAGCGGCGATGGTCGCCCGGCCCACCAGGGACCCTTGGATGTACGCGTTGCCCAGCCCGGAGTACTTCTCCGGATAGGCCATGGCGGCCTCCAGCTTCACCGTCGAGGCGGTGCGTATCCCGAGTGGGAGACCGTCCCCGATCCGGCCCGGTTCGATTTGGGCGGGTTTGTCATCGCCCGTCGTGTCATTCGCGATGTAGATCAGGCCATCGTCCGGGATCGACACTGCAGCACCAGGGCCCACCGGATTGCGCAGAACGTCGGTGTTCTCACCGCACGTGGGGTTCTCCGTGTCGACGCTCCACACCCGCATGGTCTCGCCCTCGAGGACGATCCGGGTGGCGCCCACGTAGCGGCAACCGACGCCATCGGCCCCGGAGGCGTCCCCGAGGTTGAGAACCTCGACGAACTCCTTCGGCGTCCACTGGGTGGTGACCCCGGGCGGCGCGGCGCCCACCGATTCCCCGTCGAACACCGCGTTGTTCGCTGCCGGGTCCAGGCAGGAGTTCGGG
>JAISBQ010000030.1 GCA_031266115.1 Bifidobacteriaceae bacterium | reverse complement strand
CTGCTCAGCGAGGCGATCACGGAATACGGGTCGCCGGAAGAGGCTGCTCGATGGGTGGCCACCGCCGAAACCTCCGCTCATGTGTCCGGGGATGCGATCGACATCGGCGGCTTTGATGCACTGACCTGGCTGGCTGAGCACGGCGCCCGGTACGGACTGTGCCGGATCTACGACAACGAGCCCTGGCACTACGAACTACGCCCGGAGTCCATCGCCGGTGCCTGTCCGCGTACGTACACCGACCCCACCGAGGATCCGAGGATGGCCGGGGTGAAGTGACACCCGAGAGGCACCTTCCAGCGCTAGCAAGGCGGTCTTGCGGTCGAGACCGCCGGCATAGCCCGTGAGGCTTCCGCTCGCTCCGATCACCCGGTGGCAGGGGATGACCAGGGATATCGGGTTGCGGCTGACGGCGCCGCCAACTGCGCGGGCGGACGTGCGGCCCGTGGCGGATTGGGCGCCCAGGCGGGAGGCGATCGCACCGTATGTGGTGGTCTCGCCGTAGGGGATCTGGCGCAGGGCGGACCAGACTCTCAGTTGAAAGGGAGTGCCCTGGGGAGCGAGGCGAAAACCGGCAGCTGGACGGTCGCCCGCGAAATAGGCGTCGAGCCAGCCGAAAAGCTGGGTCAAGGCGGGGTTGTCAGGATCCTCGGCCCAAGTGGCCGCGAGCGGCGGGAAATGGCGCTGGCCCTCGAACCATAGGCCGGTGACGGCATCGTCCGTGACGGCGGCGAGGATCCTTCCCAGAGGAGAGGTGTAGCAGGCAACGCGGATTGTCATCACAGTGTCCTCCACAGGTTCATCGCGACGTAAGCACGCCAAGGTTTCCACATCTCCGCCACCGCCAAAATGCGTCTGGAAGAGACTGGAATCGCGCGCGCCGTTTCGCGGACTCAAGCAAGGCATTGACTCACCGGCATCACCTCTCTTGGTCCACTCGCAGCACTCTGACCAGCCTTAACGCAGAACCTCGACTCCCTCCCAGTCAAACCTAGACTCCCCCCACAGCAGCCCACGGGTAGAGCGTTCTCCTCGTGCGCCTCGAACCTGCTCCCTATCCCATCGCACCGGCGCGCCTGCGCGATGTCGTGATCGACGTGGCCAACTGGCTTGGCTGGGAGCATTGGGTGGATGCCTCGGGCCAAGCGATGCACCTGATCCCGCCCGATGCCGCACCCATCACCGTGGCCATCGCCCAGTGCCCAGCGCCGGCGCGCGTGAGCATCGACTGCCACGAGACCCAGGAAGCTGTCGCCCGAATCCTCATCGATGAACTTCACGGCGCCATCCTGCGCCGAACAAACCAGGAAAGAAATCCGACATGAAGCAATGCGAACGCGGGCATTTCTATGACGAAACCCGCTACGAGACCTGCCGGTACTGCTCTGACGTGCAACAGGGCGTCGGAGCGACGGTGGGATTGAGCCCCGCCGCGCCGGTCGGGGCAACCGTCCCGCTGCGCTCGCCGGCTCCGGGGGCCGCCCCAGGGCAGTCCGGTGCCCACACGGTCGCGGTGATGCGGGGGCGGATCGGGTTCGATCCGCCAGTCGCCTTTGTGGTGGTCACCGCCGGTCCGCACCGCGGCGAGCACTTCTCCGTGCGGGCCGGGCGCAGCTTCATCGGCCGGTCCGCCGATGCCGATGTCGCCCTTCCCAGCGATGACACGGTCTCCCGCGAGGCCCACGCCCTGATCTCTTACGACCAGAAGACCAACTCGTTCCTCATCGCCCCTGGCCAGTCCCGGGGCCTCACCTACCGGGGCGATCACGAGGTGGTTGGCGCGGAGAAGCTGGAGCCCTACGACACCATCGAAGTCGGCAAGACCAAAGCGGTGTTCTTGCCGCTGTGCGGCCCGCATTTCCGGTGGGAGTGATGGCCCTGTTCCGCCGATGGCGCTCCCGCCGCATGCGCACCGCTGCAACCGGTACCACCTCAGCCGCCGATGCCGCGCCTCGCGGTTGGGCCGTCGGTATCGCCCATGGCCAGGGCGAGCGCGATTACCAGCAGGATCGCTACGTCATCGGCAGCAAGACCGGTGCCGACGAACTCCACCTGGTCATCGCGGATGGTATGGGCGGCGCCGAGGACGGCGAAGCCATTGCTGAGGCGGCGGTCCGCGCTGTCGGCGGGGCGCTGGACGATCTTGGGCGGCCGGGCAGCGCAGCAGGCTTCGGGGAGGTGATCGCCGCAATCGAGGCGGTGTCCGCGGAAGTGTTGGCGCAGCATCGGACGTTCGGGGGAAGCACCCTAATCGCATGCTGGGCGGCGGCGGACCGGACGTGGTTCGCCTCGGTCGGGGATTCCCCGCTGTTCCTGCGCCGGGCGGAACGGCTCTTCGAGTTGGGCCGGCGCCACGAATACCGGCTCGACCTTTGGCGTCAAGTTCTCAACGGAACCTTGACCTTGGACGAAGCCGAAGCGGACCCGCAGGCAGACGCCCTGGCAAGCTTCATCGGGTGTGAGCATCTGAGTATCGACCGCACGTTCCACCCGATCGCCCTGGAACCCGGCGACACGCTGCTGGCCTGCACGGATGGGGTGTCCGACACCCTGTCGCAAGGGGAGCTGCGCACCATCCTCGGTCTTGCACCACGCCTCGCCGCCGACACCTTGGCACGGCGCATTGAGTCCGACGGCATCGCCCACCAAGACAACTACACCGCCATCGTCGCCCGGTATTACCCGGGAACCCTCAAGCCCACGGACCGCTTGTCACGGAAGGACTCCAACCATGAGTACCGGTAAGCCGCGCACGAGGACTCCGGTCCTCATCGCTTCAATCGCACTGTTCGCCATGGGGGCGGCCGGTCTGGCCCTCGGGACAGTGCTGGCGGTGACGCACGAGGCGACGTCGCCCACGGCGGCCCGCCAATCCGTGGTCTACATCTGGACCGACTGGATCGACCCAACCACCGGCGAGGAGTGGGCTGGGTCCGGCAGCGGATTTTTCATCGGCGACAAAGGCAAGGATCCCGAATACCTGATCACCAACGCCCACGTCATCGAAGGTCCACATTCCAGCGGCACCGGGGAAATCCTCGTGGTCTTCTCCGGCGCGCAGAACGATGTGGTCTACCCGGAGATCAAGCACGTCGACTACGCGAAGGATTTCGCGATCCTCAAACTCTCCGAACCCACCTCCAAGCGGCGGGCGCTCCCGTTCACCCTGTCCAAGGATGTCGAGGTGGGCCAGAGCGCCTACGCCTTGGGGTATCCCGGCGCGGCCGAGGACGCCTCCTCCTACTCACCCAAGGATGTGGGAGACATGTCCACCACTCAGGGGATCATCTCCCGCAAGACCTCGGCCGCGTTCGCCGATGCCCAAGTCTGGGAGATGGATGTGGCGATCCACCCGGGCAACTCCGGGGGGCCGCTGGTCACTGAGGACGGCGCCGTCATCGGCATCAACACGTGGAAGCAGGAGGAGACCATGAACTTTGCCGTGGTCATCGACGAGCTGCTGCCCGTCCTGCGCACCAACGACTTGCCCTATTCCGTGTACTCCTCCGCTCCGGCCACGTGGATGATCATCGCGTTCATCTTCGGCGGCCTCGCCCTGGCCGGCGCTATCACGTTGACTCTGGTGGCGTTCCCCGCGAAGGGCGGCAAGCGTGGGTCGGGCGGAGCCGGCGCGGGTCGCGGCGTGGCCCAGGTAGACGGCAAGGCTCCGGTGTTGCGGGGCACCACCGGCCAGTACGCGGGAGCGGAGATCAAGGTCGACGGGCGGGTCAACATCGGCCGGGACGCGGCCCGCTGCCACGTGGTCTACGACCGGTCCGTCCCCGGTATCAGCGCCGTCCACTGCTCGGTCACCTGGGATCCGACCGCCCGGACCTTCCTCGTCGAAGACCATGGGTCCACCTACGGGACGTTCTTGGCGTCCGGACAGAAGCTCGCCTCGGGTGTGCCCGCGCGCCTCGGCGTCGGAGACGGCTTCTACCTGGCCGAACGCACCAATGCCTTCGTGCTTGGGCTGGTCTAGTGAGCACAACCATCAGGGACGATGGCGGCGGACGGCCGGCGCCGGAGCGTCGCGGCGGTGACACCACAGTGACGGGCACTCCAGTCGCCTCGACGCGATGGCACCTCGACCACGCCTGGTTCACCCACCCCGGCGGACACGTGGAGAACCAGGACGCCTTGCGCCTGGACGTGGGGGCAGGGCGGTGGTTCGCGATCGTCTGCGATGGGCTCGGCGGAATGGCCGAGGGCGCCGCGGCGGCGGAGATCTGCGCTGACGCGATCGCGCATGGGTTGGTCACGGGCGACGAGCAGGGCGAGGCAGGATCCGCTCGGGTGCGTGACGCGATCGGGCAGGCGGTGAGCGGGGCACACCTGGCGTTGGTAGACGCCCAGGCTGCCTCGCCGCCTCTCAAGCAGGCCCGCGCAACGGCTGCCGTCGCCGTGATCGCCGGTGGCTTCCTGACTTGGGGAAATGTTGGCGATTCTCGGATTTACCGCTTCACCCGCGCCCAGGGTGTGGAGGTCTCTCGCGATGACTCGGCCGGTTACGCCGCGTTCGAGCGGGGCGACGTGGACTACGAAGGGATCCGCCTCTACGACGGCCGATCGCACCTCACCGCAGCGCTCGGCGATGACGTGGCCGTGACCCCGCACATCGGCGAGGTGTCGCTCGCCGATGGCGACGGGGTGCTCGTGTGTTCGGACGGGTTCTGGCAGTACGTCTGGGACACGGAAATGGGCATCGACTTGGCGAAATCGCAGGGAGCGGCGGACTGGCTCGAACTCATGCTGCTGCGGTTGGTACAACGCTCCCGGCTCGACGGCGACAACATCACCGCCGTCGCATTCACAGTAGGGAAAGCGGAATGACAGCGAATCGCGGCAGCGAGGCCACCGCCAAACCCGCGGGATCGGAAATAAGGATCAACTAATGGAAATGAACTACGACAAGCTTTGCCTGGGATGTTTCCGGGAAATCGCCGCCCCGCCTTGCCCGCATTGCGGGTTCGACCCGGCGGATGCCACGTCCTATCCGTTGGCGCTGCGGCCCGGCGAAATTCTCGCTGGACGCTACCTGGTGGGCCGGCCGCTGGGTCAGGGTGGATTCGGGATCACCTACCTGGCGTTCGATCTCACGTTGCAGATCAAGGTGGCGGTCAAGGAGTACATGCCCGCTGGGTTGATCGCCCGCGAAGGGGACCGGACCTCGGTGGTGCTGCTCTCTGACCGTCACGAATCCGATTTCCAGGCCAACAAACAGAAGTTCCTCGACGAGGCGCGCATCCTGGCCCAACTGTCCGATACACCGAACATCGTCACGGTCCAGAACTTCTTCCTGGAAAACAACACCGCGTATTTCACGATGGAATACGTCGACGGCATGAGCCTCAAAGATGTCGTGGCCGGAGCCGGGGGTCGGTTGGGATTCGACCAGACGGCCCGGTTCTTGGAGCCCATCGCTGCTGCTCTTGCCCAAGTCCACGCCCGGGCGCTCCTGCACCGGGACATCAGCCCGGACAACGTGGTGATCACGGCGACGGGTCAATCCAAACTGCTGGACTTCGGGGCGGCACGCTTCGCGTTGGGGGACGAACGCTCCTTGTCGGTCATCCTCAAGCACGGGTTCGCCCCGGAGGAGCAGTACCGCACCCATGGCCGCCAGGGTCCATGGACCGACCTGTATGCCCTGGCCGCGACCTTCTACTACTGCCTGACGGGCAGCCGGCCGCCGGACGCCATCGACCGGTTGCACCAGGACACCCTCGTGCCGCCATCGGCCCTGGGGGTCGCGCTACCCGCCTACGCCGAGGCGGCCCTCATGCGCGCTCTGGCCGTCCGGGCCGAGCAGCGCTACCAGTCCATGGGCCAGTTCGTCGCCGGGTTGGCCGGGCGCGAGGTCCCGGCACCCACGGCGGGCACCGGTCCCACCGACGCGCTCGGCGGTTCTGGGACAGTGCCGGCCAGCGCCTACCCGAGCGGCGGCGGGGCCGGCCGACGGGTCGCTGCGGGAACTGGCGCAGGTGACGGGCCCGGTATCGGCGGACCGGGTGCTTCAGGCAGACCCGAGCCCAGCGGCGCCCAGTCGCTCTGGAAGCGACTGACCGGGTCGCGGCGTGCGCTCATTGCGACCGGCATCGGCGCCGCGCTGGTGCTCGCCGGCATCGTCACCGCCGTCGCGCTCGAGGCCAGCGGAGGGGGCGAGCACAATGCGGTCGGTGGAGCCGGCGGAGGCAGGACCGTGCCGACAACGGACGCGCCCCTGATCCCGCCCACATCCGACCCCACGCTCACCGGGGAAGTTCCACCCACACCCGACCCCACCGACACTCCAATTGCCGAGGAACCACCGCCCACCGAAGAACCACCCACCCCGGATCCTCTGCGCACCGGCGAGGAAGTGCCGGGCAACTGGTTCGCCTCGACGCAGCAAGGGGTGGGCTTCGAGATTCCGTCGGGATGGACGGCCGGGGACACTGAGGACGGGGTGATGCTGGCCTCCTCCGATCAGACAGCGTTCGGGGTCATCGTCCACGAGGTCGGCTACGACACCGCCTATGTTTCCGAGAACAGGGATGAGGTGCTGTACAACTTCACCCAGGGCATCGACATCGCGACCCGATGGGAGTTCATCGCCGAGGACACAAGGACGGACCTGGGACCGCTGACCTGGTATCAGCTGTCCTTCGCGCTGTATGACGAGGAGGCGAGCCTCTACCCGGTTCAGATGTACGTTACCGACGCCCCTCAAGGTGGCAGTTTCCAGGTCTGCTTCGTCTCCAGCCCGGCATCGGATGGCAGTCTGTATCCGGACATGGACTCTGTTCTCACTTCGTTCGCTCCGGGCACGCCGGCCGATTCCGACTAGGCGATCAGCGGCACGAAGCGCCGTCGTTTGTATGCACCGTCCAGGCAGCTTCGCTGCGCGAACCTCACTCGTTGGGATGAGCCCCATCCGGTGGGGCCAACGGCACCGTGAAGGTGACCGTGGTCCCCTCGCCGGGAGTCGACCGGATCGCCATCCGCCCCCCATGGGCACTGACGATATGCCGGGAGATGTACAGACCCAGCCCTATCCCCGTGTCTGCCGGGTGGCCCGCGTCCACCTGTGAGGCGGGGGTGCGGGCCGCCATCGTCCGGTAGCGCTCGAAGATCCCGGCCAGGTGCTCGGGGGCGATCCCTTCCCCCGTGTCCGCGACCGACACCTCCGCCATCCCGCTGACCTCTCGCACGCCGATCGTGATCCGCCCACCATGGGT
>JAISBQ010000255.1 GCA_031266115.1 Bifidobacteriaceae bacterium | reverse complement strand
GCCTGGGCCACGGCCGTGCGGAACGTTACGTCCCACAGGGTGGGGGCTTCGGCCTGGTACGCCTCGCCGCGGGCGAGGTTGCGCAGGAACGCCTGCTGGGAAGTGGCGCGGGCGTCATCGTCAATGGTCTGGTACGTCTGCGTCCAATCGATCGACAGGCCGAGGTAGCGCCACAGGGCCTCGAACTGCTTCTCATCCTCGCCAGACAATCGCTCGCACAGCTCCACGAAGTTGCGGCGCGACACCGGGACCTGGTCTGCGGCTTTGACGGACTTGGCGTCGCCATCGTGCGGGGGGATGAAATCCGGGGTGTACGGGAGGGACGGGTCGCAGCGGACGCCGTAGTAGTTCTGGACGCGGCGCTCGGTGGGCAGACCATTGTCATCCCAGCCCATCGGGTAGAACACGGCCCGGCCGCACATGCGCTGATAGCGGGCGACGATGTCGGTGTGGGTGTAGGAGAACACATGCCCCACGTGGAGGGACCCGGAGACCGTAGGGGGTGGGGTGTCGATCGAGTACACCCGGTCGCGGGTGGCGGTGGTGTCGAACCGGTAGGTTTCGGCCGCCTCCCACGCGGTGTCCCAACGGTGTTCCAGGCCCTCCAGCGCGGGACGGTCCGGAACGGCGGGGGTGGTGGGGATGGTGGGTCCGGGTCGCGGCGGCTGGGCGGGGTGGGTGCTCACGGGGGTACATCCTCCCACCTGATCGCTGACAGGGCGGCGGCAGCAGCAGTGCTGGGGCCTGGTCCATCGAGAGCGAGCCTTCGCAGACTCGGCCGGAGCCCGCCCGGCGCGCGTGGCGGGGGCTTTGGGCGTGTCACTGTCGTGGCCGGCATCGTCGGCCTGGTTGATCGCCGCGCGGGACGGGACTCCGATGTCGGCACGGGCCCCCAAGAATCGCCACCAATCCGCGAGTTAGCTACCCACGAATCCGCAGAATTGCTACCCGAAAAGCCGCAAGCCGCAGGTCAGGTGGGGTAGTATGGCGGCTGTGGTCAGAATCGACCTGCGCACGTACAGTGCGCCACGATGGGTAGCAGCGCTCGTCGAGGAGTCGCTGGCTGAGAGCCCTGTCACCGTCGTGCAGGGCGCACGCCAAGTGGGGAAGTCGACGCTGGTGGCGGGTCTGGCGAAGAACCGGGATGCCAGGGTGTACACCCTGGACGATGCCACGACATTGGAGCGGGTTCGGGCGGATGCGACGACATTCGTGCGCCAAAGCCCAGGTCGGACGGTTGTGGTGGACGAGGTGCAGCGGTTTCCCGATCTGTTGGTGGCCATCAAGGCGGAGGTTGACCGCGATCGCCGCCCAGGGCGTTTCCTTCTGACGGGATCGGCGGACCTGTTACACGTCACCGGATCGCACGAGTCACTGGCCGGGCGGGCCGAGACGGAAGTGCTGGGGACGCTGAGCCAGGGGGAGTTGCGGGGGGTTCGGGACGGCATCGTCCAGCATTTGGCGGAGAGCCCCGGATGGCTGTTGGAACGCGGCAGCGAACCGTTGACGCGTGAGGAGTACGTGGCCACGGTGGCCGCCGGCGGCTACCCGGAAGCGCTGCGACGGGATGAGCGTGGGCGGGAGAGGTGGTTCACGGGGTACGCGTCGGCCATCGTCGACCACGATGCCGCCGAGATCTCGGGTATACGCGACCTCGACCGGCTCGGCCGGCTGCTGCGCCTGCTCGCGGCGAATTCCAGCGGGGAGGTGGTGACAGCGCGGTTGGGCCGTGACGCTGGGATACCCGAGCGCTCGGTACCTGCGTACTTGCGCCTGCTCCAGGACCTCTACCTGGTGCATACTCTGCCGGCGTGGCGCCGCAATGTGGCGAAGCGTCTGATCCAGCGGCCCAAGTGTTACGTGTCCGATGCCGGTCTCGCGGCCTTCCTCGTTGATGTCGGCGCTGGAGAGCTGGCGGACTTTGATCACGGCGAGCTGTTCGGGTCGCTCCTGGAGGGCTTCGTTGTGGGAGAGCTGGTCAAACAGCACGCGTGGTCGACGGTGGCGCACCGTCTGTTGCATTTCCGGGACCCCGACGGCTCCGACGTTGATGTTGTGGCCGAGTTGCGGGGCGGTGGGGTGATCGGTGTCGAAGTCAAGGCATCGGCCGAGGTTTCGGCGCGGTCCTTCAAGGGCCTGACATACCTCCGGGACCGATTGGGGCCGGCTTTCCGGTGCGGGGTGGTGCTTTACACCGGCACTGATGCGTTCGAGTTCTCCGACCGCCTGTACGCGGCCCCCATAGCGACACTGTGGAAGGAGTAGGAGTGGTCAGTCGGGGGGGGCAGGTCGCGGGTGGGGATGTGCAGCGCGCGGGCAAGGGACACAAGGGTGTGAATCCGCGGGTTGGCGGGCGTGCCGGGGTTGGACTGGCCGTGTTCGAGCTTGCGGTACGTGAACGCCGAGATCCCGGCCGCGTGGGCGAGGCGTTCCTGGGATAGCTGCGCGGCGATGCGCGCGCGGTGTAGGTGTAGGCCGAGTTCGCGGGCGTAAGCGTCCCACGCGTTCGGGTCCTCACCACCACGCATGCTTCAAGGGTCGGTCGGGGCGCGCCTGTCGGCGAGCATGTGAACATGCGGTGTTGTGCTTGCGCACGCCGGACGGATGTTCGCCATGCGACTTCATCAGGGTATGGGCCATCGAAGGTCGGTCTTCCCTGTGACAAGCCCCTCATGGCGGCGGCGATGCTCACGCTCTCACCAGATGACGCGGACTCCCGGCGCACCGGCGACGATGCGGTCCGCCGTCACGATCGGTAGGTTCTCTACTATTGCGATGGCCACCACCATCCGATCAAACGGGTCGGCGTGGTCCCATTCCATCCCCCCTGCCACCAGCGTGTGCGCATCTGACATGGCCAGCGCCGCGCCGCCCAGTCGGGCCAACGTCCCCGCATAGTCGGCGAGGATTGGCGCGGCTTCCGGCAATCTTCCCCTGCGGTGCTTGATGGCGAGTTCCCAGCTCACGCAGGCTGGCACCACCAGCGAGTTGGCCCGGTCCGAGATGACCTCCGATGCCGCCCGCGACAGCTTCGCCGGCTCGCGAACGGCCCAGAGGAAGGCGTTGGTATCGAGGATCGCTCGCATGCCTAGCCCCAAGCCGCAAGGTCATCATGGGCGATGGGGCGCAGGACCTCGTCTGACACCGTGCCGGGGATGAACCCCAAGGTCCGCCGGGTCGATTCGTGGATGGGCTCAAGCCGTACGGATGGCTTGCCCCGCCGAGCGATCACCACGTCATTCCCCTGCTCCGCCTGGACCATGAGACGGGACAAGGTGGCCTTAGCTTCTTGAACGTTCACCTGGATTGTCACGGACCTAGTCTAGTAGACCAGGTCCAGGATGGTCTCGAACCTGTCTTCCAATCCGACGTGCAACACTTGTGACCTGCACCGTCACGGGTGGCCTTCGTGTCTTCCGTGCCGAACGGGCGTGGCATCAAGGTGGGGCGGCACGATGTTCGCGTAGACGTGGGTCTACATCCTCGTTTAGAGTGGGCCGGTGGAGAGTATCGGGATTCGTGAGTTGAAGCAGAACCCCCAGGCGGCTGTCCGCCGAGTGCTGGAAAGGGGGGAGGCCGCGGAGGTTACTGCCTACGGACGGCCGACCGGCGTCGTGATTGCGCCGGCTGGTCCCACGCGGCGTACCTGGGTCTCCGGGGCAGCGCTGCGCGGGGTGGGCACGCCAGGGCTCAGTGAGGCAGAGACCGCGGCGTGGTTGGCTGACCTGAAGGAAGCGCGAGAGCAGGGATTCGGGCGTGATCCGTGGCAGGACGAGCAGTGATTCTGCTGGACACAAGCGTCCTGATCGGATGCGAATTGACCGCCTTCGACCCCGTGGCGTCGTATGGTGCCTCAATCCTGTCTCGGGCTGAGCTAGAGTTCGGAATTGCTGTCGTGAAGGGGCAGGCAGCGGAGGCGAGAAGGGCGCGTTTGGCCAATTTGGACGAAGTATTCGCTTGGCTTCCCTTCGATGAGGGTTCCACTCGCGCATACGGGATACTCGCAGGCGTCATGCATCGGCACGCGCCGGCCCAAGCGCGTCGAATTGACACCTACATCGCTGCTCACGCACTCCAGCATGGCGTATCGCTCATGACGCTCAACCCGGCCGACTTTCGGCACGTCCGCCACTTGGTCACCGTGATCGGTACTCCGTCTTGATGTGAGGCGGGTCTTGGGCACGGTCCTGGCGCACAGTGGTGCCCAGCGAGGTCGCGTGCGGGTTGGTGACGGTTGGGGCGTGGCACAGGGCGGGGCTCACGGGAGCGACTGCGGGGCGTGGTGCTCGGGTGCCGCGCGGCGAGCGTGAGCTTTCGCGGACTCGGTGAGGTGCCCACGTCATCGAGAGCGAGCTTTTGCGTACTCGAGGGGCCCGATCTGGTCGGATCTGGGCGTGGAAGTACGCCAAACCTCACTGTCGATGGCGTAGGACGCGCTGGGCGCGCGTCACAGTACGCGAAAGCTCGCCCATGTTGCCCGAAGCGGCGTCGGTGCTCACGGCGTGCCTGTCATCGCCGGCATCGTCGGTCTGATCGCTCACCGCGGGCGCGACGTCATGGCCGCCTGAAGGGTCGGGGCGCCGCCACGAATCCGCGAAGCATCTATCCGCAAATCCGCAACTTACAGGTCAAGGGGGTGTCTCGGCGGCCGCGATGGCGGCCAGCGGCTACCCGGAGGCTCTGCGCAACGTCGCGAAGCGGCTCATCCAGCGGCCCTCGTTGTTGATGCCGGATCCGGAGAACTGGCGGACTTTGACGAGGGCAAGTGACGTGGTGCTCTACACCGGCACTGACGTGTTCGAGCTCGCCTACCTGCGGCGGAGACTCCTGTCGATGACACCGGTGGTGGCAGGCTTCGCGGTCTCGTCGTTGGAATCCCTTCGAGAGGGTGGTGGGCTCACTGACACCCAGGCCCGGCGGTTGGACTCGGGGTTCACACCTAACGGCCGCGGCATAGACCTGGAGGCACCCCTGCGCTGGTGCCTGGGGAAGAGTGGCGCGCTATGGCCGTAGCCTCGCGATCCCACAGATGTCGACCCTTCGATGGTTGGTTGTCACCACCTGGCTGGAATGGAGACCACGACGCGGAAGAGCAGGTGGATGTCTCCGAAGGTGAGAACAAGCGGCTACACGAACTCCAGAGGATCCTTGCGAAGCCCTACAGCGACTTCCTTGAGCAGGAGACTGGAATCGTCGGATAGGGCACCGGACGGCTATTCGCCGAGCCCGAGGGTTGGGGTAGCAAATTCGGGCAAATGGCGACTCAAACGCTCGGGCTTGGCGACTGGACCTGTGACCAGGCCTTGAATCGGCGCAGGCGCAGGGAGTTGGAGACCACGAATGCGGAGCTGAGAGCCATGGCGGCGCCCGCGATGAGCGGGTTGAGCAGGCCTAGCGCTGCCAAGGGGATGGCAGCCGTGTTGTAGGCGAAGGCCCAGAAGAGGTTGGAGGTGATGATGCGCATGGTCGCCGTCGACAGGCGGATCGCGTCCGGGACAGTGCGCAGATCGCCGCGCACCAACGTCAGGTCACTCGCTTGGATCGCCGCATCCGTACCGGTGCCCATGGCGAGACCCAGGTCGGCCTGGGCGAGCGCCGCCGAATCGTTGATCCCGTCGCCCACCATCGCGACGCGTGCCCCACCCGCCTGAAGCTCCGCGACCACGCGGACCTTGTCGCCGGGTAGCACCTCCGCGATCACTCGCTCGACGCCGACTTCCCGCGCGATCGCCTCGGCCGCTCGGCGGTTGTCGCCGGTCACCAGGACCGGGGTGAGTCCCAAGCGCCGCAGTTCCGCGATCGCCTGCGCCGATGTCGGCTTGGGCCGGTCGGCCACCGCGATCACACCGCGTACCCTTCCGTGCCATGCCACCGCCACCGACGTGCGCCCCGCCTCTTCACCCTGCACGATGGCGTCCCGCACCTCAGTCCCCATCAGGTTGCCTTCCGCCTCGACCCAGGCGGGCTTGCCCGCCGCCACCGCGGCGGCCGACCCTGTGGCATCCCGGACGATCGCGCGAACACCGCGCCCCGGGATCGCCTCGAAACGCTCAGCAATGCGTGGGGCGATGATCGGGCTTGGCCATTCGGGCACCATCGCCCGGTCGCCGTCGAAACCGCTCGCGCTGCCAGCCGCAGCCAGCGCCACGGGCCCATACTCGGCGATGGCGATGGCCACCGGATGCTCCGAGGGTGTTTCGACCGCCAGCGCACGGCTCCAGAACTCCACTGGATCCTGACCGGGAGCCATCACCGCCCCGGCAACACTCATGCGACCCGTGGTGACCGTCCCGGTCTTGTCGAGCACCACCGTGTCGATCTTCTTGACCCTCTCCAGCACCTCCGGGCCTTTGATGAGGATCCCGAGCTGTGCTCCACGCCCGGTTCCCACCAGCAGCGCTGTCGGCGTGGCCAACCCCAACGCGCATGGGCAGGCGATGATGAGCACGGCGACCGCGGCTGTGAACGACGCTTCGGTGCCGCTACCTCGTGCCAACCAAACGGCCAGCGTGATCAGGGCGATCCCGATGACGATCGGCACGAACACCCCCGACACCCGGTCCGCGAGCCGCTGTACGGAGGCTTTGCCGCTTTGTGCCTCGGTCACGAGCTTCGCGATCTGGGCGAGTGCCGTGTCGGCTCCGACCCGCGTGGCCTCGACCACCAAACGACCCTCGACCGCGATGGTCGCTCCGGCAACCTGGTCGCCGGCGCCCACCTCGACTGGCACCGATTCGCCGGTGAGCAGCGAGGCGTCCACGGCCGAGGATCCCTCGCGCACCACCCCATCCGTTGCGATCTTCTCCCCCGGCCGCACCACAAACAGATCCCCCGGCACGAGGTCTGCCACGGGCACGCGCCGCTCGGGACCGCCGATCCCGTCCGGCAGCAGCGAGACTTCCTTGGCACCCAGGTCCAGCAGCGCCCGCAGCGCCGCCCCCGAACGCCGCTTGGCTCGCGCCTCGAAATACCGTCCAGCCAGGATGAACGTGGTGACCGCGGCGGCGACTTCCAGATAGATCTCGGCCGCCCCTCCACCGGCGGTCAGTGAGAACTCCATCCGCATCCCCGGCATCCCCGCCCCGCCAAGAAACAGCGCCCACAGCGACCAGAGGTAGGCCGCGCTCACGCCGATCGAGATCAACGTGTCCATACTCGCCGCGCCGTGGCGAGCACCCACCAACGCCGCGCGGTGGAAGGGCAACGCCCCCCACACCACCACCGGTGACGCCAACGTCAAGCACAGCCACTGCCAGTACGTGAACTGGAGAGGCGGAATCATCGACAGCGCGAGGACCGGAACCGTCAACGTGGCGCACACGGTCAGCCGGGACCTCAACCGTGAGGCGGCATCCTCGGCGGGAGAGGCAGCGGCATCGTCGGAAGGAGCGGCGCCGCCTGGGTTCGCGACATCGCGCGGGGGCCGGGCCTGGGTGGCCGGCAGGATCTCCTGGGCACCATAGCCCGCGGCTTCGACCGCCTTGATGAGGTCCGCCGGCGTGAGATCCCCGGTGATGGCGACAGCGGCTGTCTCCAGCGCCAGGTTCACGCTCGCGGACGCGCCGTCGAGGCGATTGAGCTTCTTCTCGATCCGGTTGGCGCACGACGCGCAGGTCATGCCCGTGAGCGCGAGATCGACGGTTCGCGTGGTGGAGGGCGTGGTCATTGGCGGTCCTTAGAGTTAGCTGTTCAGCCCTGCTCGTGCTGTGACGGGGCACGGCCGGGGGAGACATGGCGTTCAGTGCGAGTGTCAGACCTGCGGTCACGGGTTGCTCTCGCGCTGCGTGGCGAAGGCTTGGGTGCGGAGGTGATACTCATTCAAGGTCCCCTGAGTCAGTCGGTGAGGGCGTGGCGGCGTCTGATGGCGGCGGGATCACCTCGATGGTCGCAGGAAACATGCCCATCCCGCACGTGTAGACCAGAGTTCCGGGCTTAGTGGGGGTGAACTCGACGACGTTAAGACCGGTCTGCAGGCTCACGTACCCCAACCCCATGGCCTCCAGGTTCATGGTCGACGCGCACGCGAGCCCCTTCGAGGTGATCTCCCAGCGCACGGGTCGGCCGGCGTAGACGGCGGCGTTGGTGGGCGAATAGCCACCACCGTCCTGGACGGTGGTGAGGACTTGCGTGCCGGCATCGTCCACCACGTTGTCGCTCCGATCGCTGACAACGGGACTGGAACCGGATACGGCGAGGTGAGGTGCGAGGACACGGACCGCGCCCGTGACGTTGACCAGCGCAAACGCAAGCAC
>JAISBQ010000209.1 GCA_031266115.1 Bifidobacteriaceae bacterium | reverse complement strand
GGCGAGGGGCTCGGCGAGCGGTCGGGGATGAGTGACCTCGTCCAGACGCGCCATGCGTTCGTGGTAGTCCACGCCCTCGGCCTTCATCGCCGCGACTGCGGCCGACTTGGCCACGGCGGTCTGGGCGGCGAGCACGGGACGCGGATCGCCAAGAGTCGCCTCGAAGACGGACACGACATCCAGCGCGTAGTCCCGATCGGCGGGATCCAACAGGTCGAGGGCGGCCAGGGCGAACGGCGCGAGGGGTTGGTTCATCGCGAAATCGATCGGCAAGTCGAGGGTGAGGGCGAGGCGTGGGGGATCGGCATGTGCGCCAGCGTGGGTCACGATCCCGCCGGCCGCCAACGACCGGTAGATGTGGACGGCCGTTCGAAGATGCGGGTTGCGCGGACGCGGCGGATCGTGGTTGTCGGTGAGCAGCCGGTAGCCGATGGCGACAGGGTCACCCGACCGGGCGAGTAGCTGCAAGATCATCGCCGTCGTGACCCGAAATGCGCTGGTCAACTGCTCGGGTGCGGCGTCGCGGAGGCGCTCGAAGGTCGCCTGCGTCCAGTTGACCTGGCCCTCTGGTGCCTTCTTGCGCACCACCTTGCGGCGCTTGCGCTCGTCGGCTCCGGCTTTCGCCACGGCGCGGGCGTTGTCGATGGCGTGGCTTGGTGCCTGGACAATCACATCCCCGACCGTGTCGTATCCGGCCCTCCCGGCCCTCCCGGCGATCTGGTGGAACTCGCGTGCACTGAGGTGGCGCGTGCGGTGCCCGTCGTACTTGACCAGCGATGTCAGAACCACGGTCCGGATCGGCACATTGATGCCGACGCCCAAGGTGTCGGTTCCGCACACGACCGGCAGGAGGCCCCGTTGCGTGAGGCGTTCTACCAGCCGGCGATACTTGGGCAGCATCCCCGCATGGTGGACTCCGACCCCATGGCGGACCAGCTTGGACAACGTGGTCCCGAAACCCGGCCCGAACCGGAAATCCCCCAGAGCTTCGACGATCGCCGCCTTGCGTTCGGTGTCGACGATGACGGTGCTCAGAAGATCCTGGGCGCTCGCGACAGCGGCGGCTTGGGTGAAATGGACAACGTAGGCGGGGGCGCGGCGCGTGGTCGCCAAGTCGCGCAGGAGTTCGCCGAGCGGAGTGAGGGAGTAGGCGTAGGTGAGGGGGACGGGCCGGGCAACCGAGGTGATGGTCGAGACCGGCCGCCCCGTGCGCCGGCGCAGGTCGTCGGCGAAGAAGGTGACATTGCCCAAGGTGGCGCTCATGAGGACGAACTGGGTCGACGTCATCGTCAGCAAGGGGACCTGCCATGCCCAGCCGCGGTCGGGTTCGGCATAGAAGTGGAACTCGTCCATGACCACTTGGCCGATTCCCGCGGCGTCGCCGTGGCGAAGGGCCATGTTGGCGAGGATCTCCGCAGTGCAGGCGATGATGGGGGCGTCGGCGTTGATGGCGATGTCGCCCGTCATCATGCCCACGGCATCGGGCCCGAAGATCGCCACGAGGTCGAAGAACTTCTCCGAGACCAACGCCTTGATCGGGGCGGTGTAGAACGAGCGCTGCCCGCGGGCGAGGGCAGCCATGTGGGCGCCGACGGCGACGAGAGACTTGCCGGAGCCTGTGGGCGTGGCGAGGATCACGTGGTCACCTGAAGCGATGGCGATCTCGGCCTCGCCTTGGGCGGGATACAACTCGAATCCGCGTCCGGCGGCCCACTGCTCGAAGTGGTCGAACAGGGCGTCGGGGTCGGCCGACGGCGGGATGGAGGCAACACTCGGTGGACCAGCCACGCCCCCACCCTACGGGAGCCGACCCGGCGCGGGAATCTGACGGCGCCAGGCGATGGAGCCGTCATCGAGATTGCGTAATACCAGGCTTCGAACGGAGGCCAGCCGATCGAGATTGTCGAATACCAGACTTCCACGGCCGTATACGGGCCAGATCCGGGTCTGAGACCTGGTATTCGACAATCTCGATTCGAGAAACCCACCTGAATCCTGGTATTCCGCAATCTCGATGAGATCCGCGGCTTGCGCGACGCAGCTGAGGGCGTCATCCACAGTCAGCGGGCCTTCCAGCGACGCCGAAGCCGGTGAAGCGGCAGTGTTGACACATGGGAAGAAAGAGAACGGCCGACATCCAGCCAGTCGCGAATCGCCGTCTGGGCATCGCGTCGCTGGCATGGACTCCCCACGATGGCGCTCAACACCGGGGCGTGTTTACCCGCAAGCAGGCGCGTCAGGCGGGTTTGAGCCGGGGGCAAGTGGAATATCGCGTGGACACGGGAGCGTGGATGGTCGTCGCGGGAGACGGGTACGCGGCGTCGGTGTCGGGGACGATGCCGCACCAGGACATCCACGCGATGGCATTGACCTGGCCAGATGCCACCGTGTACGGGGTGAGCGCCCTGCTGTACTGGGAACCGGATGTGCCGATCCGTCCTGTCGCCGCGATCCACTGCGCGGTTCCGCGTCCGCGTCGGGCGAAGCCGGGTCTCGTGCCCCATGTCACCGGGGTCCCGGACGATGATGCAACCATGCGCGAAGGGGTGCGGGTCCAGAAGCGGACACCCGCCATGGTCGCGGCGCTCGCGAGCCTGTCACAACAGGAGGCACGGTCGGTCTTGTCGTGGATGGTCTCGCGCCGCAAGGCCGACCCCATGGAGTTTGCCAAGGCCGTTGATGCCTACGGTCCACGCAGAGGGGTTCGCGCGCTGAGGGGTTATCAGGAGATGGTGGCAGCCCGTGCCGCGTCGCCGGCCGAGGTTGCCGGACGGGCGATCCTTATCGCGCGAGGGCTGGCCGGGTGGGAGACCAATGCGCTGGTGCGAACTCGTGGTGGGGAGGCCAAGTCAGCGGACTTCCTTTTTCGTGGGGAAAGGGTGATCGTCATGATCGATGGGTGGAAGTACCACGGAGACCGTCGCGCGTTCCAGATCGACCGACAGGATCAGAACGGCCTGGTGACAAACGGGTACCTCGTGCTTCGGTTCACCTACCAGGACGTGACGCGGCGTCAGGCCTACGTCGCGGACCAGGTTGCTCAGGCGCTCGACCTGCGGCGCACTACGGGGGTGAGGAGGTAGTCGGTCATGGTGGGCTAGCCGCGCGCCTGGATCCTCGCCCACTCGTCGCGCAGGGTGACCGTGCGGTGGAACAGCAGTGGCTGGGCCGGATCAGCGGCGAAATAGCCGAGACGTTCGAACTGGACCACCGAGCCGGGCGGAGTCTCGGCGAGGACCGGCTCGCATTGGGCGTCCACGATCAGCTCACGCGAATGCGGGTTGAGATCGTCGAGGGGTTCGCCGGTGCGTTCGCCCGGAACCTCGGCCGTGAACAGATGGTCATAGAGCGCGACCGTGGCGGTCACCGCGTGGTCTGCCGAGACCCAGTGCATAGTGGAACGGACCCTCCTGCCGTCCGGGGCGTTGCCGCCGCGACTCGCCGGATCGTAGGTGGCACGCACTTCGACAATCCTGCCGGCCGCGTCCTTGACCACCTCACTCGCCGTCACGAGGTAGGCGCCGCGCAGGCGCACCTCGCGTCCGGGGGACAGGCGGAAGAACTTCGGTGGCGGGACCTCGGCGAAGTCCTCGGCTTCGATGAACACGACACCCGAGAACGGGACCTGGCGGACGCCATCGTCGGGATTCTCCGGGTTGTTGGCGACGTCGAACCATTCAACGCGCGGACGCCCGTCGTCCATCGGCCAGTTGTCGATGACCAGCCTGAGGGGGTGTAGCACCGCCATGCGGCGTTGGGCCACGCGGTTCAGCTCGGTCCGCACATGGGATTCCAACTCTTCGATGGCGTGGCGGGCGTTGGTCTTGGTGACGCCGATGGCGGCGCAAAACGAGCGAATAGCCTGCGGGGGATAACCGCGGCGGCGCAGGCCCCGCAACGTGGGCAGGCGCGGATCGTCCCAGCCGTCCACAGTGCCCTCGGCGACCAGGCGGGCAAGACGACGTTTCGAGGTGACCGTGTGGGTCAACTCCAGACGGGCGAACTCGTACTGGCGTGGCCGGTCGAAGGGCAGGTCCAGGTGGTCGAGGTACCAGTCGTAGAGCGGACGGTGGTCCACGAACTCCAGCGTGCACATCGAGTGGGTCACACCTTCGAGCGCATCCGATTGGCCGTGGGCCCAGTCATAGGTGGGGTAGATGCACCAGGCGTCGCCCGTGCGGAAGTGGTGCCCGCGGCGAATGCGATACATGATCGGATCGCGCAACTGCATGTTGTCCGCCTGCATGTCGATCTTGGCGCGCAGCACCATGGATCCGTCGGGAAACTCCCCGGTGCGCATCCGACGGAACAGGTCCAGGGACTGCGCCGCTGGCCGGTCGCGGTAGGGCGACGGTGTGCCCGGTTGCCCGAATCCGCCGCGGCCAACGGAAATGGCCTGGGCATCCTGCTCGTCGACATAGGCCAAGCCGCGCTCGATGAGCGAGCGCGCCCAGGAGTAGAGGGACTCGAAATAGTCGGAGGCGTGGCGCGGGGTGCCGGGATCGAACCCGAGCCATGCGATGTCTTCCAGAATGGATGCGGCGTATCCGGCCTCCTCGGTGTCCGGGTTGGTGTCGTCGAACCGGACGTTGCACAGGCCACCGAACTGGTCGGCGATACCGAAATCTGCCGCGATGGCCTTGGCGTGGCCGATGTGGAGGTGGCCGTTCGGCTCTGGAGGAAACCTGGTTTGGACCCTACCGCCGCCAGCCGAGTCGGCGAGATCGGCGCGCACCACGTCGGCGATGAAGTCGCCGGCCGAGGAGCAGGGAGGCTGGGTCACGGCAGCGAAGGTACCACGCGGGCGAGACCGGACACGGGCGCGGGAAGACGCGGCCCGCCGGTCTCAACCTCAGACACCTCAGGTGCTCTAGCATCGGGGCATGCGCGCCAGCGCGACCTACCCGTTTTCGCGCGATACCTGAGGTGTACCGATGCCTGACGACCACTACACCCATGGGCACGAAGCCCCCGTGTTGCGTTCCCATGCGTGGCGCACGGCCGCCAATTCGGCCGCCTATCTGCTGCCCCACCTTGCGCCTGGGCTCAGCGTGCTGGATGTTGGGTCCGGTCCGGGCACCATTACCCGTGACCTGGCGCGCCTCGTCGCTCCGGGCAGGGTGGTCGGGGTTGACCGTGACCCTGGCGTGGTCGCCTTGGCTGGCGCGGCCGCTGCCGTGTCCGGCGACGATGCCGTGGCCTCCACCGGCGACGATGCCGCGCCCAGCGTCGCGTTCCAGGTGGCTGACGCCTATGAACTGCCGTTCGACGACGGAGAATTCGACATTGTCCACGCCCATCAGGTCTTGCAGCACCTGTCCGATCCCGTGGCGGCGTTGGGTGAGATGGCGCGGGTGACCAGGCCAGGCGGGCTGGTGGCGGCGCGCGATTCCGATTACGGCGCACTGACCTGGTACCCACCGAGCCGTGGCCTGGATCTGTGGCGCACCATCTACACCGCGGTGGCTAGGGCGAACGACGCCGAGCCGGACGCTGGGCGCCATTTGCTGGCGTGGGCGCACGCGGCCGGGTTCTTCGACGTGACGCCGTCGTCGTCCACATGGTGCTTCGCCACACCGGCAGATCGAGCGTGGTGGGGCGAGTTGTGGGCGCAGCGCACCACCACGACGGCTTATGGACGCCAGGCGGTCGCGCTCGGTCTCACCGACGAGGCGGGCCTCGCGACGATAGCCGACGCGTGGGCGAACTGGGCGGCGGACGAGGACGGCTGGATCACCATCGTGGCTGGAGAAATCCTTGTACGCGTCCCTGAGGCGCCCTTCCGCGGTGGACAGCACCCGGACCAGAAGTGGTGGGCGCGCCGCGACGAGGCGTTGACGGGCGTCGGAGCGGGCGGGCCAGGGTTGCCTAAGGGCCCGCGGCCCGGATCATCGGACACGATCGCCGGCGCCCCCGGCCCCGTGACAGGAGAGTGACAGCGATGCGCATCGCGAGGTTTACATGGCGAGACGAGGTGAGTTACGGGATCGTCGAAGGGGATGAGGGCAGTGAAACCGTCCACGCCATCCACGGCGATCCGCTCTACACCGAGATCAACGGGACAGGGGACAGCGTCGCGCTTGACGAGGTGCGGCTGTTGGCCCCGGTGATCCCGCGCTCGAAGGTGGTGGGGGTTGGGCGGAACTACGTGGAGCACGCGCGGGAGATGGGCAATGAGATTCCATCCGAGCCGTTGATCTTCCTCAAACCGAACACCTCGGTGGCCGGCCCGGGCGATCCCATCGTGTTGCCGCGATTCTCCCGTCGTGTGTCCCACGAAGCCGAACTCGCTGTGGTCATCTCCAGGCTGTGCAAGGACGTGCCGCGCGAACGCGTGGAC
>JAISBQ010000208.1 GCA_031266115.1 Bifidobacteriaceae bacterium | reverse complement strand
CCCGCGAACGTTGCGGCTGGCACCTACCATTCGACCCTGACCCTGTCACTGTTCGAGTAACCAACCCGATGTCGCGCCGGGCCGGGCCTCGCAGTGGCCCCGGCCCGGCTTCGACTATCCCTTTCCCCAGATGGGACGAGGCGTTGAGAAGATGATTCGATTCCTGCAAGCCGGTTCGATGGCCGCGCGCGCGGTGCTATCTGTCACGTTAGGCGCCACCATGACGGCGGTCGCAGCGATCGGCTTGCCCGTGGTGTCCCCACCGGCCATGGCGGCTGACGGCGACGAGGACGCGGAGAACCCGACCATCACTTGGGCGGTCGAACCGGGAGATGCAAACGGCCCGGATGAGCGTGTTTGGATCGAACTGTCCTTGGACGCCGGGGCGACGGTCACCGAGCACCTGGTGGTGCGCAACTTCAGCAAAATCGAAGTGACTTTCAAATTGGCGGCGGCAGATGCGTACTTCACTGACGCTGGCAGGTTCAACATGCTGTCCTCGGACAAGCCTTCGGTGGCGGCAGGTACCTGGATCACGGTCGAACCGCAAGTGACTGTCCCAGCCGAAGGCGAGGTGGTGGTCCCGTTCACGGTCACGGTTCCTGAGAACGCCACACCCGGAGACCACCCAGCGGGAATCGCCGCTTCGGTGCACAACACCTCGTCCAGCGAGGACGGCGGCGCCGAACTCGGCCTGGAGAGCCGGGTCGGATTCCGGGTGGTCACACGCGTGACCGGCGAGATGCGTCCCGAAATCAAACTGGCCGAAGTGCGGGGCTCCTATCAGGTGTCGTGGAACCCGTTCCGTCCCGGTCGCCTGAATGTCGAGTACCAAGCTGAGAACACCGGCAACATCGAGTTGAGCTTCACCGATCAGGTGCCGGGAAGCGAGGCAGTGGAGCGCGGGCCGCTCTATCCGGGCGAGTCGCGCGAAGTCGCCCTGGACGGCATCGACGCATGGCCGTGGTTCGTGGCGCGCGTCGAACTGACGGTCACGCCCACCGTCGCCGAGGACGGGGTCGAGGCCGACCCGATAGTGACCACGGTGTCGGTGACGGCTATCCCATGGCCGCAACTGACTCTGTCGGTGGGTGTTGGATTGATCCTGACGGCATTCTTGGTGGGACGGCGCCGCAGCCGCGCCCGTGTCGGCAAGCTCGTCAGCCAGGCCCGCGAAGAAGGGCGGCAAGAGGCGCGCGAGGAAGGAAAGGGAGATGGACGCTAAGCGGGGAGAACACCGTCCGGTCGTCTTGGCCGCAGTGGGCGCGCTGGTTCTCCTGGTCGGGTCGCTGCTGACCCAATCCGGCTGGGTAGCGGCCCGCGCGGACGATGCCGGTGTCGATTTGGGGGTCGAGATCACGCCCTTGGGAGAGGACCAGCAGTCCGAGGCTGCCCCAACCCCCTCGGACGGCCCGTCATTCGTCGGCCCGTCGCCCACCGGCACTGAATCCGCTACCAGCGGCCCGTCTGTCACTGGCGGTCCAACGGCCACGGGCGCGCCCTCAGATGCTGGCAAGCCGACCTCCGGGGCATCCAAGACCGGAGCGGCCGCTGGCGATGGATCGCTGCCGTGGACGGGCTCCGCGATCGGCGCCGTCGCGATCCTAGCCCTGGCGGCGCTAACCATCGGCGCCAGCCTGGTCCGTTCCTCGAGACGCCGCCAGGCGCGCTGACCCCCTGGCCCCGCCAACTGTCCTGACGTCCCCTGAACCCGGGGACGGACCTTCATCCCGAACTCGGGGACAGACACCCAGCGTCGCCGCGCCCCGCCTGGAGTCAGCCCGGAACCGGCCCAGGCGCCCCTCTCACACGTTGACCAGCAAGTTCGCCCGCTCGATACGTCTCGGCGAACTCGCAGATGGCCCGTTCCCGCCATAACGGGACGCCGATGCCGCCCGCCCGCCCACCCGCCCACCTGCCAACCTGCTCACCTGCGCAAACAGGGTCAGCCGTGTGGGCGTCATCGGGCGTGGCCGTCCCTAACCCACCGTGGCGGCGGATTGATGGCGTGCGGCGGTGGTTTAGGGACGCTGCCGCAAGGGGCCGCCGATGCCTACAGCGGTCCTACCTGCGCAAACGCGGCAAGCCCGCCGCGCGTCATCGGGCGTGGCCGTCCCTAACCCACCGTGGCAGGGGTCTGGCGGCGCGCGGCGGTGGTTTAGGGACGGCTCAAGAAGGGGACGCCGATGCCGCCGACGCGTCTACCTGCGCAAACGCGGCCAGCTATGTGGGCGGCATCGGGCGTGGGTGCCCTAACCCACCGTGGCGCGGGCCTGACACCGTGCGGCGGTGGTTTAGCCTCAATCCACCGATGGGTCGGGGGCGGCGCGCCGGTCATGACACGTGAAGATGCCTTTCTGGCCTGGGAAAATGGTTGTTGAACGCAGTTCCAGGACCCCAGAGAGAGAAAGGCATCTTCGAGATGACAGTCTCCCACACGCCGGCCGTGGCCCGGATCGCGCGCGCCGTGTTCGACGACGACAACCTGTTGGCGCACGCCGG
>JAISBQ010000206.1 GCA_031266115.1 Bifidobacteriaceae bacterium | reverse complement strand
ACCGTCCGCCGGAAAGCCGCCGCACACCGCCTCGCCGCCGCACTCATCGCCGAGGCACTCGCCCGGCGGTAGATGGGGTCCTCTCGCGGCAATGTCGCAGCATCCCGACATCCCGGCCAGAGGGCATTCGGCCGCCGTTCAGCGGAACATGTCGCGAATTGGCGCTACATTCGAATCATGCTGACCTCCGGTGATCTGAGTCTCCGCGCAGCGAGGGCCGCGCTTGGCGACGATCTCACACCGGAGAGGATCGCCGCCTTCGTCGACCGAGAGCCCCACCCCCTCAAGCGCCTCCACGAATGCAGGGGAGAGCTGAAGGGCGACGACGCGATCATCCCTCCTCCGCTCCCACAAGGCGAGACCCGACCGATCCTCGACTCTGATGCTCTACTGGACATTGATGCCATCTGGGCAACTCTCCTGTATGCACACTCGGTCGCGGTCGACGACCCGCTTAGCGCTGCACAGCGTGACCCCCACTCCCTGTCGCTCGACACCAGTGGCGAGTGTGAAGCGGCGATGACCGTTCTCCACCAGCTGGGCGTCCTCGCTCCCCTCATCGACAGTGGTGTTGTCGTCCTGTTCGCACGCGCCGATCTCCCACCAGTCAAACTCAACCTGAAAGGGCTAGAGGGGCCCAGGTGGCTAATGGGCTTTGAAGAGCTTATGGATTACATTGACGATTGGACCCACGAAGACCCCGGCTCTCGCCGAGACCTCCAAATGCACCCCGCCCTCAAAGAAACCCACATCTCTGATAACCTCGCGACACTCGTCGCAGCCCACTGGCGCATCCAGGCTCCGACGCGGTGGTTCCAGGTCCGGCCCGGAAGCGATTCAGAGATCATTCAACGAATGACGCTCCGATGGGCACGTAGGCGAGTACTATCTCATCCGCGAGCGGTGGTCATGTCCGCATTCGATAGACGGGCGCTCGCCGTGCTCACACAAACGCCGGTGCCCGACCTTTCAGGACTCAACAGCACGGACATCACGTCCATCCGCGATGAAGGCGCCTTCGGTGACTGGCGATTGGCGTTGTCAAGCAACCTCGCCAGCCTCGAAACTATGCGTTGGGCTGGATTGGGCGAGGCACACCTAGTGGCATCCCGAGCGTTGCGCGAGCAGGCCAACCGCATCCACGTGACAGTGCGAAACAGCTCTGCTCTGTCAGCGTTCCGCAACGGCGGGGCCGTATTTGCGGCTGGCGCCTCAGCCGCGCTCGCTTCTGTCCCAATACTCGGACCGGCCCACACTCTTCGGGAGATTGGGCTTTCAGCCGGAGCAAGTCTCCTGGACACCGGAAGGAGGCTCCTCACAGCGTCCCTAAAGCGCCCGACGGTACTCGCGACAGCCGCTCTCGCGCGCCATTACGACGCAGTAGCCGACGTCTTGCAGAAGAATCGAAGCCCAGACGACCACTCCGCGTTCGACTGACATGTTGGATGTCAACATGCCTCGGCGGGCAACTCCCCACCCTCCTGCTACGCCCTGAGGCCCTTGATCAGCCCCCACAGCGCAAGAAGCGGGCCCGCCACCGCAGCCGCCGCTCGTCCAACGCCCGCAACGGTGGCTGGAATCGCGCCTGGCACTTCGGCGGTGCGATCACGAGGCTCTAGGCCCTTCGCATACTCCAAGGCATCAAATGCCGTCGTGGGCACATCCCCAACGACACGGACAAGCTTGACAGCCGTCTCGACCTCATTGTCAGAGAGATTAGCCACATTCGGATAGGTCGACGAGCCGACTGGCACCAAGAAAGCCTGGCGTCCATGAATCTCCCGCCCCGCGGTTTCGATTTCGCTGCGGGCCGGTACAGTTGACCTGGTACGTTCACTTGGCTTCTTCATTGTCTCATTCTCTATGGTCTATTCAATAGGTCATTGTCAATACCACGGAGGATTCGCCCCTGCTGGACCGCCCAATGGTATCTCCGGAATCTCACCGCCACCAGGTCAACTCCCGTAACCACCACCGACACCAAGGCCACTGCCACTGCCCCTAGACGCAGGTAGTTCATCACAGGATCCCCAAAGATCAGCCACCTCCATTTCACATCCAGCATCGAAAGAAGCGCTGCTAACCCAAGCAGGAAAGACCCAATCCAGACACCAAACAATTCACTGAGTACACTTGGTGTGAGCGACGCCCGGTGCTGGGAATATGCGAATCCGACCAACCAAGAAGCGAGACCTAAGGGGATCGCAAAGAATAGGCCGACCGCGATAGCCTGGACCTCTACCACTGCCGTATTCGCCGAAGGCTCAGAAAGCGCGTCGACCTGCCAAAACAACAAGGCGAGTATGGCCGAGTATAATCCCACCAGCAAGGCGATCCCGGCCACCCCAGGAGGGCGCGCTCGGAAATCCAAGCCGATTTTCATCATTTGGCCCACCCTCGCCTGCATTCCGAGCAGCCGATGGTGGTCACCCGGCAGTCGGCTATTCACATACGCATGGATGAAGTCTGATCCCATTGTGCCGGAGAGTTTCGCCTCCTTCAGGTCTCTGTCCTCTGGTTTGCACCAGAAGCCTCCGTGAGCCAAGTACATTCCGAACGGCACGTTCGCTCGAAGATGATACGACCTGGACCATTGAGCCTCATCAAGCGGAATAGTTAGCCTATGGATCGGAAGACCGCTGGCGCGTCTCGGTAGCGTTGCAAGTCTTCCTCCAACAGGATGGAACGGCTCGACAACATTGCGTTCGACCTCAACCAACTCGCGATCTACAGGAGCATATCGCGCAAAAACGTAATGCTTGTCACACAACTCCAAGACGACACCTAAGAGCCGTTGACCTCCCTCCTTCTTTAACTCACTCGCTCCAACCAATTCCTTCAATACCTCAACGACACGGTCGCGACCAGTAGCCGGCTCAGTCTCACCGGCCGTCGGGTAGCGCGCAGTAGTGGTGGGCATCGGATCGAGAATTAGCGGTGCGAGGCTGCGCATTGCTCGTTTCATCCGCTCCTGCGCCTCCAACGACTCCCCACTTATCTCGGCCGTCAGGGCTGCGAGCATTCCCGCAAACACCCAGAGAGACAGAGCGGCGTTTGAATGACGATCCAGAATCTGAACTGTCTCGCCATCGATTCTCGTGGAAATGCCCTCTGCTAAGACGCCTTTCCTAGCGAGGTACAGGCCAATGGGGATCGGGGTCGAACCGACCCTGTCTGCTCTGCCACCGACGAGACGAGCAAGAATCCCCGGCGGCGCCTGGATCTGATTCACGTTCTTGACGAGCCGCACAATCTGTCGTTCAAGTCGTGTCTCCGAAATGGTCCACGTCTCAATGGTCCTGAAACTCCGATGAATCGATCCTGTCACGGACTTGCTGAGACGACAGTACCCATCGTCACTCTCCCTCTTCCGTATATCCCGGTAGATGGCCAGCGCTGAGTTAATGTGACGAGCCCTCGACTCCGGCGATGGTGGGAGAATGGGACGGTTCTCTTGCTGGCGTTTCTGGGCATGTTTCCACCAAAAGAAATAGGATGCTCCAAAGAAGATCCCGCTGAAACCCAGGAGAAATGGAGCTGGAAAAAGGGGTATAGACACTCGGATCCCCGAGAATACCGCAAATCGCCCGTTGTCGTCCTGGGGAAGCAGGTCGACCAGGGTTATCGTGAACAGAACCGCCGCGACAATCAAGAATAGTCGCGAAAAGAGAAGGGTGTGGCCCTGCTGGTAGCCGGCCTGGGGACCAGGCCTCTCGTCTTGAGGGCGCGGTTGGTCTTCGGCAGTTTGAGGGCGGGGCCCAGGCTCGGTCACGTTAGCGGCTTCCCCCTTGAGACGTCCCTGCATGGCATAGGCTGTGCCCGTGCGACGTCTCGTCTCGATGGGCTCCGAAGGTGCGGCAAGATGGATCGTTGGCGAGCCCTGGGCGCGCGTAGCCACGTTCGACCTCGATAAGACGCTGCTCGGATATAGGACCGAGGACGTGCCGGCCTCGGTCCTCGCAGCGCTCAGAGACCTGGTCGCCAGTGGGCGAAAGATCGTGCTGGTATCTAACGCGCACGGGGTTCGTGTCAACAGAGTTCGGCGCGTCGCCGCAACCATCGGCGAATACACCGGCGCGCCCTGTGGCGTGGTGGTTCCCGCGGATGCGGGCGATAAGATCAAGCCCGATCCAGGGATGTTCCGCGTTGCGGCGGAGCGGGCGGGTGTTGAGCCGACTGCGTGTGTCCATGTCGGAGACCAGCTCTTCAAGGACATTTGGGGTGCTGAGCGGGCGGGGTTCGGCGCGACGGTCCTGGTGCGGCCAACCGGCGATGGAGACCATCTCGGCGTGCGCTACCTCCAACGTCCGTTGGAAACGCTGGCGCGTCCGTGGCTGGGCTACCCGCTCGTGACAAGACGGTTTCCGGTGAAGGCGAGACTGGTGCGGGGTTAGGTGAGCAGCGAGACTACATCCTCGACGTACTGCACGCCCGGGCAAGGCCCTCACCCCACGTCACCGCCTTTCGTCTCGACACTGGTCATCTCGGATCACGCCCTTGGACGCGTCGGCACCGCGACTCTCTGGCCCCCACGGCGACGGCGCCGCGAGGACTAATTCGGAACACGAACCGCCCGGCATCCGCGGTACTCGCGGACCCAGGCGGGCAGCGTTCTGCGAAGCGCAGACACCAGCCAGCCAGGGTACCCGATGCTGGGGCCGGTGGGAAACACCTCGACTCCAAGGGGCCGTCCGTGTCACCAGGGCACGCTGGAACGCGGGTGACGGCCCAGGCCGTCGCTGAGTGGCAGACGACGGGCTGCAGAACCCGCGACCCGGACACTTGACAAGAGGAGTTGTGCTGGGACTCCCGAAGGGTATCCGCGTCGCTGCTGTGAACGAGGGGTCCGCGTGGTCTGACCGGCTTACCCGGCCAACCTTTCGCTGCGCGCCACCGCGACGAACCGTTCGCGGCGTGCCACCGCGACCAGAGCCCTCCGGGCCGCGAGAGTCTGCGCGATGGCTGTCGCCGCGCCGAGCACCCCGGCGAACACCACAGCCTGAGATGTCGGAACGTCCAGGTCTTCGGCATCCTTGGGAGGAGCCTGTCTGACCGCGAGACGCCAAACCAGCCCCACGAGATGCGTGGGCAGAAACCCTGCCGCGACCGTGGCCAGAGTCCGGTAGATCGTGCGCTGCAGGTCCATGCGGTGCCCCTCTCGGTCCGTGCCCAACCGTTCGACCCTACCGGTCCCGGCAGGCCGCCGTCCTCGCGGGCCTCCACCGCCCAGCCGTCCACTATGCTCTCCACCGAACGACAGGGGAGCTGGGCGCCGCCCGGCTGAGAGTGCGCTCACGCGCAGACCCTCGAACCTGATCCGGGTAACGCCGGCGAAGGAAGTCGGGCTTGAACTCTTTCCGGTCCACCGGCCGGACCCCTTCCGCGATCCATGTCACGGGAGGACCCATCATGACTGCTTCATTGGCAACACCTACAGCACCTTGGCGCGCGAGACCGCGACGTTTGAGCCGAGTTGTCCCGAGTTCGCTCCTTGGGGCCTCGCCGCGCAAATGCTCGGTCGCTGCGTTCCCTCGACTCTCGTTCGCTCGCCAGAGCACACGAGCAAGCTCGACGCTCTGGCCCACTCCCGTCAATGACCGGACCGAAGCGAAGCCAAGGAAGGACACTTCGTGGGGTGCTGTGACGCGCCGGATGGTGCGATGGGCAGCCGCCGCCCTGGTGGCTGCGACGCTGGCCGGCTGCTCCGGCATCGTCGGGGACGATGCCGGCCCACGCGATGGCACCGACACCACGCCCGCTCAGGTGGCCGGCTCCCCGGACACCCCTGCGGACGGCGGAACCGTCCGGCTGGTCACCCACGACTCGTTCGCGGTGAGCGACGGAGTGTTCGACCAATTCACAGCTGACACCGGGTACACGGTAGAGGTGATCCCCGTGGGCGACGCTGGATCGCTGGTCAACCAGCTCATCTTGACCAAGGACAACCCCGTGGGGGATGCGGTGTTCGGGATCGACACCACGTTTGCGTCCAGGGCGATCTCCCAAGATGTCCTCGCCGGCTTGCAGGCCACAGCGGTTCCGGGCGCAGAGACGTTCGCCGCCGACGGCGAAGGCTACCTGGCGCCCATCGACTATTCCGACGTGTGCGTCAACATCGACCACGAATGGTTTGCCGAGGCCGGAATCACCGAACCGGTCGCACTCGAAGACCTGACCAAAGCCGAATACAAAGACTTGCTCGTGGTGGAGAACCCGGCCACGTCATCGCCCGGGTTGGCCTTCCTGCTGGCCACCGTCGCGGCGTTCGGCGAGGACGGATGGCGGGACTACTGGACGGCGTTGTCGGGCAACGGACTGCGCGCCGTGGACGGGTGGTCCGACGCCTACTACGTGGACTTCTCCGGGCCGTCATCGCAAGGGGACCGGCCGCTCGTGGTCTCGTACGCGTCATCGCCACCGGCCGAGGTCCCGGACGGTGCGACGGTGGCCCCAACCGGCGCCTTGCCTGAGACCTGCTTCCGGCAGGTCGAATACGCCGGAGTGCTCAGCGGCGCCGCCAACCCTCAAGGCGCGTCCGCGTTGGTGGATTTCCTCGGCTCGGTCACGTTCCAGTCCGACATCCCCGAGTCGATGTGGGTGTACCCCGTCAACACCGACGCTCCCCTCCCCGAGGCATGGGTGGAGTTCGCTCCCCTGGCCGACGAGCCGTGGAGCCTACCGGCAGATGAGATCTCTGCGAGCCGCGAACGGTGGATCGAGGAGTGGACGGCGACGGTGGTCGGGTGAAGGTAGGGCAGTGGCTCTGAGGCGGGCCGGGCGGGGCTGTGGGCAGCCGACACGAGATCGCGGCCCGGCGCCGCAGAACCGTGGGCGGCCGGAGCGGGATCGCGAGCGGGCGGAACACGGCGACGGGCGGCCAGAACGAGACCGCGAGCGAATGGAACACGAGGGTAGGTGGCCGGAACCGGATCTCGGGCGGGCGCTGCGGGTCGCGGCCGTCGTCGCGGCCGTCATCGTCCCGCTGGCGTTCTTCGGTGTGGTGTTCGCCTGGCCGGTTGCCGCGATGATCGGGCGCGGATTCACCGACGCGGGCCACATCGACATCACCGGGTTCTCCGACGTATTCGCCCGGCCGCGCACCTGGCGGATTATCGGTCAGACACTGGGACAAGCAGGGGCGGCGACCGTCATCGTCGGTGGGCTGGGACTGCCAGCCGCCCACATCTGCTACCGGCGCCGGTTCCCGGGTCGCGGAGTGGTGCGGCTCGTGTTCACGGTGCCGTTCGTGTTGCCGGCCGTGGTGGTCGGTGTGGCGTTCCGGTCGCTGATCGGGCCTTCGGGTCCGCTCGGATGGCTCGGCATTGATGGGACGATGACGGCGGTCATCGCCGCGCTCGTGTTTTTCAACTGTGGGCTGTTTGTCCGGTCTGTGGGGACATTCTGGGCCGGCATAGACCCGCGTCCGGGGCAGGCCGCGCGGGCGCTCGGAGCGAGTGGCGCGCGCACCTGGTGGACGGTGACGATGCCGTCCCTCGCCCCGGCCATCGCCTCCACCTCCTGCCTCGTGTTCCTTTTCTCCGCGACGGCGTTCGGGACCGTGTTGATCTTGGGCGGGCTGCGCGCGGGCACGATCGAGACGGAGATCTGGCTCCAGACCACGCAGATGCTGGACCTTCGCGCCGCGTCGGTGCTGTCCGTCGTGCAGCTGGCGGTGGTCGTCCTGGTGCTCGGCGCCGCCGGTGCGGCCAGGCGGCGCCGAGAGCGGAGTGCGCGGGTGCGTGCTCCGAGCGGGCGCGAGATGCGGCGGCTCGTCAGGGCCGACATCGTCCCTGGTGTGGTGACCGCTCTCACGGCGCTGGCCATCACCGGTCCGATGGCGGCGCTGGCGGTCCGCTCGCTGCACACCGGCTCCGGGTGGGGGTTCGGGAACTATGCGCGCCTCGCGGTGGCGGGTGGGACGTCGGGGATGCCGACGTCGATGCTCGCCGCCGCAGGAACGTCCATCCGCGTGGCGGCAGGAGCGACGGTGATCTCGTTGGTCATTGGCCTGATGGTGGCGGGGGTGGCCTCGCGGCGCGCGCGCACGGCGGCAGGGCGGCGGTTGGTGGGGATGCTGGACGGGATCGCGATGGCGCCACTCGGGGTGTCAGCCGTGACGGTCGGGTTCGGGTTCCTCATCGCGTTGGACCGGCCGCCGCTCGACCTGCGCGGGTCGGCACTCATGGTGCCGCTCGCCCAGGCGGTGGTGGCGACACCGGTGGTGGTGCGGTCGATGCTGCCGGTGTTGCGGGGGATCGACCCACGTCAACGGGAGGCGGCGGCGCTGCTCGGCGCGAGCCCAGCGCGGGTGTGGTGCACCATCGATCTGCCCATCGCCGCACGCGCGCTGGGGGTGGCGGCCGGACTGGCCTTCGCCGTGGCGATGGGAGAGTTCGGGGCCACGGCATTCCTCGCCCGACCAGCCACTGCCACGCTGCCGGTCGCGATCTTCCGGTTGCTCGGCCGGCCCGGCCCGGCCAATTTCGGCACGGCGCTGGCCGGGTGCGTGCTGCTCGCGGCCGTGACCAGCGCTGTCATGGTCCTCGCCGAGCGGGCGCGGGTGCGTGGTTGGACGGGGCGGGAGCGTGGCGGGGCGGTGGTCGAGTGGTGAGTGGGCTGAGAGGCGGGAATGGCGGGCGAGCAAGGATCGGAGGCGGCACGGTGGAACGCGGCACGGTGGAACGCGGGGCGGTGGGTGGCGGGGCGAGCGGTTGCGGGGCGACGGGTGGCGGGGCGACGGGTGGCGGGGCGAGCGAGGATGCGGGCACACGGCGGAGCGAGGCGGGCGCACAGCGGGACACGGGTGACGTCGTGGGTGGTCTAGGCGTGCGCGACCTGTCGGTTCGGTTTGGCGAGACGCTCGCCGTCGATGGCGTGCAGCTTGATGTCGCGCCCGGTCAAATCCTCGCGTTGCTCGGCCCGTCCGGCAGTGGCAAGTCGACCCTCCTGCGGGCGGTGGCCGGTTTGGAGACACCCGAAACCGGCCATGTGACGTGGGACGGCCACGATATGTCTCGCGTTCCGGTGCACAAACGCGGCTTCGGATTGCTGTTCCAGGACGGCCAGCTGTTCGCGCACATGGACGTTGGGGCCAACATCGCCTACGGGCTACCGCGCAGGCGCCGGACAGACCGTGGCGCCGTCGGCTTGGGGGGAACAACCCGAGCCGAGAATAGCGATCCTGGTGGTAGGGACGGCGATCCGCGCGGCGAGGCAACTCATGGAGCGGTGACCTCCCGCGCCTACCTCGCCCGTCGCGCCGCGATCCGGACTTGGCGAGCTGACCGCGTGGACAATCTCCTTCACCTTGTTGACCTGGAAGGATATGCGCGTCGGGACGTGGGCACCCTGTCCGGCGGCGAGCAACAACGGGTCACCTTGGCGCGAGCACTCGCGCCGCGCCCGCGCCTGCTCCTCCTTGACGAGCCGTTGTCCGCCCTCGACGCCGCCCTGCGGGGGCGCCTAGCTCGGGACATGCGCCGCATCCTGCGCGCAGAACACGTCACCGCCGTGTTTGTCACCCACGACCAGAGCGAGGCCTTCGCCGTCGCGGACACGGTGGCCGTCATGCTGGACGGGCGAATCGCGCAGGTGGGGACCCCTGCAACCCTGTGGCGCACGCCGATCAGCGAGCCGGTCGCCCGGTTTCTCGGCTGCCGCTGGTTCCTCGACGGTCACATCCACCCACCCACTTCCCCCGGCGGCCCGGCCGTCCTGCGCACACGCTTCGGAACGGTCCCGGTGCCGTATCGGTTGGTGGCAGGTCCAGGCTTCGTCAGTAAGGCCGACGATGCCGTGGCTGCCGCCACCTCTCCGGCCGCCGCCCCACCCCAGCCTGAACGCTCGGTTCCGGTCCGCGTGGGACTTCGGCCGGGGACGTTGCGCATCGCCGAGCACGATCCGAAGATGGCGCGCGCGGAGATCAGGACGACGACAGCCGGCCCGATCGCCGAGGTCACTCTCGACGCACTGGGCGACATCGAGGTCACCGTGGCCTCGCGTGCCGCCATCGGCGGCGGGCCGGCACTGGATTCTGCCACGCTCGCCGTCATCTGCACCCGCGGACCTGCGGACCCTGACACGCGACCGAGATCAGGCGTCACGGGCCGAGACCTACAGTGAGCGGGCGTCGAGGTAGCCTCCGGACCGCGTGGCTACCAGGGTCGATACTAGGTGCGACGGTCATCGCGGTCACTTTCCTTTCGAGGTGGATTTGACGGTTCTCTCGAAGGATGGCCCGGTGGCCGTCACTGCCACCTTGCCCGTGGTGGGCTGGCTGATGGGGAGGGTAGCTGTCGGGGACTGGTCGGAAACGTACCGAGATTTGTTGTGACGCGTTTTCGGTACGTTTCCGACACCCCGGTCGTGGCCCGCGATCTGGTGGTAACCGTGTGACCTGGGTGAACACTCGAGTGGGTCTGGTGGGCGTGTGACGTGGACGGTCGGAACCGTACCGAGATTTGTTGCGACGCGTTTTCGGTACGTTTCCGACACCCCTCGACGATCCATCGTTGTCATCTGCCAGGGTGTTGGGACCGTCTGGTTGCCAGGGTGATGGGACCATGTGGGGTGTGTTGTGAGCATGGTGGTTATTCCTTGGTGGTGTCAAGTGTGGGGTGGGTGCGTTGGCG
>JAISBQ010000167.1 GCA_031266115.1 Bifidobacteriaceae bacterium | reverse complement strand
GGACTGGCGGTACAGGACGTTCCCGGCGTTGATGATGGATGTCGGAGTGGGGAACGCGGCGATCTCATCCATGCGAGCACCGTGGCCGGCCTCGATATCGAATTCTTGCTCCCCCCAGGAGCTCACGCCCGGCGTGGGGGGCGATAGAGATGGCGTCCCGCCGACCTCCCCCCACACTGACGCGCGCACCAGGAGCCGTGGTAGCGCCCGTTGGGAGCGCCAATTGGCGATCACGATGAGCGCCGTCCCGCATGCCGTGAACAGGGCGGCATGCATGAGGGTCAGTGTGGCGCGGATCGACAGCCGGCGTCGGCGAGCCGATCGGCGTGTCATGGTTCCATCACCCGATAGCCGACCCCGCGTTCGGTCTCGATGACGGCCGGCTCACCGAGTTTGGCCCTCAGGCGCGCCACGGTGACCCGGACCGCCGAGGTGAATGGATCCGCATGGGCATCCCACACCTTGTCGAGGAGCCACTCTGCGCTGCGCCACGTCCCCGGTTCTCGTGCCAACGCTTCGAGGACCCCGAACTGTTTGGGTGTCATCGGGATGGTCCGCCCGGCGCGCCGGACGCTCCGGCGGGCGGTATCGATCTGAAGCTCTCCGACGATGACGGTCTTCGCCTGGGCCGGGACGGCCCGTCGTCCGAGGGCGGCAACCCGCGCCAGCAACTCCCTGAACGCGAACGGTTTGGTCAGGTAATCGTCGCTGCCGAGGTTGAGACCGGCGACGCGATCGTCGATCCGGGCCGCCGCGGTGAGCATGAGGATGCGGGCGGGATACCCCGCGCCGCCCAGGCGGGCGCACACCTCGTCGCCGTGGACGATGGGCAGGTCTCGGTCGAGCACAATCACGTCATACGGGGTGATCGCGGTCATTTCCATCGCCTGATCTCCGTCGAGGGCGGCATCGACCGCATGCCCGGCGCGCCTGAGCCCGCGCACGATGGCGTCCAACAGCACTTCTTCATCCTCGACAACGAGCAGTCGCATGGGTGTCCTTGAGATGAGTTGGCCAGGTGCGCCGTGCAGGCACCCCCAGTGTGGACGGCGTCATGTTGCGCCAACGTTGCCACATTCGCATCGATGGTGTGGGGCGGGCAACGGTGACGCAACGGGCGGGGTTCTTCACTGGTCTCGATCCAGTTTTCCGGTACCCCATGGAGGTTTGTCATGATCCGAACGTTCTCCCGTTCCCGGCCGGCGCAGGGGATGCGTCAGGTGGCCGTCGCGCTCGTGTGCGTCACGCTGTCGGCATCCGGTCTGGCGGGATGCTCCTCAGCACCGGCCGCTGACCTGCTCCCCACCGGTGGGGCGCAACGGCCAACCGCGGATTCCGGTGATCTGGACAGCGCCGGCGGGGCGGCCGATTCGGGCGGAGCAGGCAATTCGTCGCCGCTGTCTATGGCCGATGCCGCCCAGAAGTTCGTGGAGTGTATGCGCGAGCAGGGCGTCGAGATGGACGATCCAGATCAGGGTGGCGGGATCAAGCTGCATGTTGACCCGGACTCGGCCGAGCTCACGGAGGCAGCCCAGGCGATCTGTCAACCGATCATGGACCAGGCGGAGGCTGACGCACCGGACACCGGCGGGCGCGACGAGGAGCAGTACGACAAACTCCTGGCCGCGGCCCAGTGCATGCGTGACAAGGGGTACGACTATCCCGACCCGCAGATGGACGCCCGGGGGCGCATCAGCCAGAAGTTCCGGCTAGGCGAGGGTTCCGCCACCGACACCGAGTCGATGCACCGTGATCAGGAGGCATGCCAGTCCGGGGCGGGCCTGGTGGGGGGAGCATTCGGCGCGGGCGGCGCGTCCGGCGGGGAAGGGCCGGGCCTTGATTCGGCGGGCGAGTGAGCCGGTGGCCATGCCTCACGCCGACGCTTCTGACCACGCTCGATATCCACGTCACGAGGCGCCGGGTGACGTCACCGGGCGCGCCGGACACCATCGCCGGAGGTCCCGCCGCACCGGAACCTCACGCTCCTGGCTCCGAGGTTCGGCGCCCACGCGGTGGAAGGTGGTGAACGCGGTGGCCGCTGTGGTCGCGGTCGGTGCGGTATGGCTGACCACTGCCCAGCCCGTGACACCCGCCGCGTCCTCACCACCCGGCGCTGCCATGGCACCCGCGGAAGCCGGCGCACCCCCGTCCCGCTCGACGCTCAGCGACACGACTGCTGGCGAGGCCACCAACCCACTCCTCGCTACGGCATCGGCCGAGGTTCGTGACCTGACCTCAACGGTGACGGCGGCGTGTCCAGTGAGCTATGGCGACGCGTGGCCGGTGCCCGCGGTGACGACGGGAACCATCACGTCCCTGCCCGATGTCGACGATGTCATCCAACCCGGCGAATCCCTGTACCGGATCGACGATCACCCCGTCCTCCTGTTGCGCGGCCGTCTTCCCGCGTGGCGTGATCTGACACCGTGGATGGACAAGGGCCGTGATATCGCCCAGACCAAGCGCGCCCTGGTGGCTCTCGGGTTCGCGGATCCTGCCGAGATCGGCACCTCGACATCGTGGAACTGGTCGCTGAGCCAGGCGATCGCGGACCTGCGTGAGGCCGCCGGGTACACCCGCGACTACACCCTTCCCCAATCCGTGGTCGTGTTTGCCCCGGCGGCGGTCCGTGTTGCGGCACTCACGGCCAGCCCGGGCGAGCCGGTTGCTCCCGGCACGCAGGTCCTCACGTTGACCACCACCACACCCCATGTGACCTGCGAGATCGAGACGTCCCAGCGAGCCTATGCGATCCCGCAGGCCCAGGTTGCGATGACATTCCCGGACGGGACCGAGGCGAGCGGCGCCATCGTCGACGTCACGACTCAGGCGGGCGAAGGGCCGGAGGACCCCGATGTCCTCGCGGCAGTGATCGATGTCGCCGCCAATGTCCTGATCAGCCAAGACACCGGGACCCTGGCGCGCGTCACCCTGACACACACAGTAGCCACCGGAGTCCTGGCGGTCCCTGTGACGGCGCTGGTCGCGTTCGTGGACGGCGGGTACGGCGTCGCGGCCCTGGACGATGCCGGCGCCGCAGTCCTCGTGCCCGTTCTCACCGGGCGGTTTGCCGGAACACTGGTCGAGATCACCGGTGGCGACATCGCTCCGGGCGACCAGGTTGTGGTCACCCCGTGACCGCGGCTGTGGCGCACCGGACCGGCGCGGGCGCGGCTCCTGCGCCGACCGGCGGGGCCCTGGAATTGGTGGGGGTGACCAAGGTCTACGGACGCCTCGACGCCGAGGTCAGAGCCCTGGACAACGTGGGACTGCGGATCGAGGTGGGCCAGAGCGTCGGGATCGTCGGCCCGTCCGGGTCCGGCAAGTCCACCCTGCTCGGCATCATGGGCACGCTGGACCGCCCGACCCATGGGCAGGTGTGGGTGGGGGACTGGGAGGTCTCCAGACTCTCGGACGATGCGGTTGCCGCCGTCCGCGCCCGCACCATCGGATTCGTGTTCCAGCAGTTCTTCCTGCTGCCGGGACGTTCGGCCTTGGACAACGTCGCGGACGGGTTGCTGTACTGCGGACTTGCGGGCCGTCATCGTCGGGAGTTGGCG
>JAISBQ010000095.1 GCA_031266115.1 Bifidobacteriaceae bacterium | reverse complement strand
GCAAACGCGACCGCCGGTCACGTAGTCGTGACAGAATCTCCGCAGGTCTCCGCGAGCATCGTTCTGCAGCCAAATCCGCAGGTCGCCAACCGTTTACGGCAGTGACATGGATAGGCCCTGGAACCTGACGAGCGTCGCGCCGTCCTCGACCTGTTCTGGGCGTCGATGGAGTCTCGCGATCCTGCTGCTGGCATTCTTGCGCGTTGCTTCCCCGACCTTCTTGACTGAGGGTCCGACAGTGACCCAAGCGTCATCGTGAGATCCGCAGGCCCAGCGACCAGCAGCATCATCTCCCCCGCGCCGAACCATCCGATCCGCCGGATCAAGGTGAAGCGATTCCTTTGGGCGCGTGCCGCTACCCACCCTCCTCACTGGGTCGCAACTCACTGACCTCAGCCCACCCCAGGGGCCGATGCCGCGTACATGGCCTGACCTGGGGTAAAATGCCCTTGTTAGCCGGTGTGCTTTCGATCTCACGCTGAAGCACGGGATAGTAGTGGCCTTGGTGTTGGTTGGTGCGGTGCGAGGGAGCGGCTCGTTGGGTCGCGCGCGCCGGGTTCTGGCGCTGAACGTGATACCCAACCCGGACAACACTCACTGTTCGGGTCGCGCGCAAGTATGTCTGCGTGGTCGGCTAGCGGACGTTCTCGTCAACTTGCCTCTGATCGACTGGGGGCGTGAATCGGCGCTGACGCGACGGCGGTGGCTTGTGCGCGCCGGTTGGTGTCGTTGTCGGTGCGTGTAGGAGATCGCTGGCGGAGTTGGGACACCTGGTTGGCGTGAACGGTATGTGTCTGATGGCCTTGGATGTCGCTATCGCCGAGGCCGCCAACCGGGATGACCTGGGCGAGGTCGAGCGGTTGCGCCGAGAATGGCAGCGACGCTGGCGGGCGAGTGAAGGGTCTGGCGGTGTCTGAGTTGACCGCGGCACAGGTCCATCTCCTGCTGACTGCGACCGACGAATACGTTCATTCCGCCGAGCAAGCGGTCAAGGCTCGTGATCGCCTTGACCGTGCCTTGTTGGACACCGCCCGCCAGGCTCGCGTCGGGCTGCGTCTGTTGGCGGCGGTAACAGGCTTGCACCATGCGGCAGTCCGCGCGGGTATCCGCCGTGCTGTCGGCCCAGGACGACCGGGCTCATGGAGCCAACCCACGTTGACCGAAGCGTGTGCTTCCCAACCGGTCCGTACCCAATCGCCGCCCAGACCTGTGTTCGTCACGTCGGCCTATCTGACGCCCGTCGTGGTACCCGATCCGTTGTCCCTGTAGCCGAGGCTCTTCCCGCTGTCAGCGGCACGGGAGCAGAACCCATACGCCGGGAGGCTATCCGTTGCCGCATTGGTTACCGGAGCACCGCAGGGCTCGTTGAGGCGGTGGGACTACGGCCCCGCGTGGCCGTGCTGCCGGGGTTGGTAGGTTTCGCCGGACCACTGCCCACTCCGAGGAGACGGCTACTCCGTCTGGTGGTTGACGCATGCTGCCCGGACAGTCGAGGCACTCGCCCCAACCTGTGCTCCGATTCTTGCGAACGACCATCCCTCACGACGTAGCCGGGTGATCTCTTCGGCTTTGTTGGCTGGCATCGGTGGGTGTCCCTTGGGACGGATCGTGACGCCGGCTGCCACTAACACGGCCCGTACGTACCGGTGTCCCCTTCCCAGGCGCCGGGCGATGGTCACGATCTGCTCGCCTCGGGCGTACGACTCCACGATCTGGTCCACACGCACTCGTGGCAAAGTCTTGGTCCGTCCGGGCGAGGTGATACCCGCCAGGCGGGCGTGCCGGATGATCGTGTCCACGCTGAGGCTGCAACGCTCAGCGAGGACCGCTGCGGGTGTCCCGCTGGCGTACTCGTCCAATACTTTGCTGGTCACCTTGTCTGGGCGGCCGGCGCCGACTTTGCGGGCGTGGGATCGGACGGTTCCTTCGTGGACCCCGTACTTGACCGCCAGCGAACTGGCCGTGGCTCCGGCGGTGTACTCGGCGACCATCGCTGCTGCTTCGGTGGGGTCCAAAAACGTTTGAGGAGTTGCAATTGCGGTCACACACCCGCCCCGCGAGTCCTCCCGCGGCGGATCAAAACCGTCCGGCCGACGCTCAGAAACGGGCTCTGACCAGCGGATAGATAGGGTCTCCACCTTGGGGGCAACGTTTGAGCCCAGTTGCATTGGGGGCACACGAGGAGGGAGTGAGGGAGACGAAGCTTGCTTCGTCTCGTGAGCGAGTGACGAGTGTTGAGGCGCGCAGCGCCGAGCACCCAATGCTCCATGTTCACACGTTGGTAGTTTTGCAGTTGGGGGGTTTTGGTCTGGCCGTTGGTCGTCGCGGTGAAGGTGTGGTTGGCGCTGCTGGTGGTGGGTGTGGGGGTCCTATGCGTGACGGACGGTCTGTCGCCTATCGGCACCGGCCAGCGAGTCGGGCCTGTGGGTCTGTCCCGACGATGGCGGCAAGTCAGGCTCTCCCCCCGTGCGTCGTGGGTTGTCGGCTCAGGCCGCCCATTCGCAGACGACCGGATCAATCCCGCCGCTGTGGGAGCTGCTGAGCCGGCGAAGCGTCGACACCCGGGCAGGCTTGCGACGATCCGTGCAATGCGACAGACCGACAGCGACCAGAAGCGCTCGGGCCGGGCGATGGGTGGGCAGGGCGGATTTGTCGATGCTGGGTGACGGCTGGCACGGGTGTGCCGCGTCGGCATCCTGGTCCCCTCTTGTGCTGGTGGTGAGTGCCGAACTCGTGCCAACAGGTCTCGGCCGTGCGTGTTGGCACGGGTCCGGCACCGGCCGTGGTCGACGCCGTTCCGGGTCTCGTGTATCACCCCAGGTCACGGCCTTGGTCTAGACGTGGGCGAATCCGGTCGAGTGCCGAACTCGTGCCAACAGGTCTCGGCCGTGCGTGTTGGCACGGGTCCGGCACCGCGCCAACACTCCGACGATGGCGGCTGACGAGCTCCCCAACCCAACTCCTCACTTCGCCATCGTCCAGTTTCACCTTCCGGGGCGACAACCGGCCGATCTGGCCCGCAAACCTGAAACTCGACGGTGGGGGAGGGGGGCCGCCGGACGAAGGTCCGCCCGGGTGAGCGTCACAGGCCGACGCGCGGTGATCGAACGGGCCCGGCTTTGGGGGCGTGCCACACCTCGCGCCTCAGTTCGCAGGGGCGATTTTGCCATCGACAGCGTGCGTGGACGAGAAGAAGTCTGTCTTCAACTCTTGCACAGTTTTCGCGAGGGGCGCACACTTGCGGTCATGCCTCTTGACGCCCCCGGCTCCCCGAGCGCGCTGCGACGAATGAATGCCGAGCGGGTGCTCGCCGCCGTCCGGGAGGCCGGTGCGGTGACCCAGGCCGAGATTTCACGTCGGAGCGGGCTGTCGCCCGCGTCAGTCACCAACATCGTCCGGGACCTGGCGGCGGCAGGGAAAGTCCAGGTCGATGACGCTTTTCAGGATGGCCGGCGTTGCCGCGTGGTGACGCTGCCCGTGACGCGGGGCTACGCAGCGGGCGTCGATGTTGGCCGTACGCATATCCGCATCAGCATCGTTGATCTGCGCCGCGACGTGCTGGCCGAAGGCGAGCGGTCGATGAGCCTGGGGACCCTGGCGGGCGATGGTATCGAGATCGCGCGGGATCTGTTCGATGAGCTGGTCGCGGGGGCAGACATCGACCGCCGGGAGATCCTGACTGTCGGAGTCGGCCTGCCTGGCCCCATCCACCACGCCACCGGCACTATCGGTGGCTATACCCTCCTGCCGCAATGGGTGGATATCGACTTGCCGGGCTCCTTCTCCGAGGCATTCGGTCTGCCCACGTTCGTCGAGAACGACGCCAACCTCGGGGCGTTGGCCGAGTACTCGTGGCAGGCCCAGCACGGGGTGTCGACCCTGGTGTACGTGCGGCTCGCCACCGGCATCGGCGGGGGCATGGTCATCAACGGCCAGCTCTACGTGGGCGCAAGCGGCACCGCGGGGGAGATTGGGCACGTCACGATCGAGGAGAAGGGTCCCCTGTGCCGGTGCGGGAACAGGGGCTGCCTGGAGACCTTGGTCTCGGTTCCGGCCATCCTTTCCCAGCTCAGCGGGTCTCTTGGCCGGTCGATGGACGTGGCGGGGTGGGTGCGTACGGCGAAAGCCGGGCATCCCGCGTCGATCCGGCTCATGGAGGACATGGGCCACACGATCGGCGCCGCGGTGGCCAACCTGTGCAATCTGGTGAACCCGCAGGTTGTGGCCCTTGGAGGGCCTGTCACCGTGGCTGGGCCGCTGCTGTTCTCCCCGATTGAGGCGGAGGTGCGCCGCCGCGCGGTACAAGCCGCGTCACAGGCCAGCCAGATTGTCGAGGCCCACCATGGCGAGCGGTCGGTGGTCGTGGGTGCCACGCTTCTCGCGCTCGCCTCACGGCCCAGTTGAGCACGAGTTCCATTCAGAAGGTGAAGGGTCAATCACGGTATGACAACGTTTCGGCTTCAAGTCTCGACTAGGCCACGGCGCGCCACCACACTGGTCCTCGGTCCCGCGGCGACACCGTCCTGTCTCACGCCAGGGTGGGGCGACCCCAGGGCCGGTTCGGGACTCAGTGAGTCACACAAGACCGCCACCAAGGAGCTGTCGGCGATGATGCTGGCTGCGTGCCAACTCCGGCGGAGACACAGTGGGAGAGTGGGAGACATGAATGGCTGACAGCCAGACCATCCTGGAGATGCGTGGCATCGGTAAGTCATTTCCTGGCGTCCGGGCGTTGGATGACGTCTCAATGATGGTGCGGCGCGGTGAGATCCATGCCATCTGCGGCGAGAATGGCGCCGGCAAGTCAACGTTGATGAAGGTTCTGTCGGGTGTCCATCCGCGCGGCACCTACGAGGGTGTCATCGTCTACCAAGACGAGGAGGTTGGCTTCAAGGGCATCAAGTCATCCGAAGATGTGGGCATCGTGATCATCCACCAGGAACTCGCCCTCATCCCCGAGCTGTCGATCATCGAGAACGTGTTCATGGGCAACGAGTCCACCCGGCTCGGCCTGATCGACTGGACCACCCAGGAGCTTCACGCACGGGACCTGCTCGCACGGGTGGGGTTGGACGTGGACCCACACACCCAGATCAAGAACCTCGGTGTGGGCCAGCAGCAGCTGGTCGAGATCGCCAAGGCGCTGTCCAAGAACGTCAAGCTCTTGATCCTCGATGAGCCGACATCGGGCCTCAACGAGGATGACGCGGACAACCTCCTGGGATTGCTGCGCGGCCTGAAGTCCAAGGGCATCACGAGCATCATGATTTCCCACAAGCTCAACGAGATCGCCGCGATTGCCGATTCGGTGACCGTGCTGCGCGACGGCAAGACCGTGGAGAGCTACAGCGTCGAGGCGGGCAAGGTCGACGAGGACCGCATCATCAGGGCGATGGTCGGACGCTCCATCGAAGACCGCTACCCCGCCCATGAGTCGCACATCGGCGACGTGGTCATGGAGGTCCGCAACTGGCGGGTGGAGGATCCCAACGTCCCCGGGCGCCTGGTCTGCAAGGACTCCAGCTTCTTTCTCCGGGCGGGCGAGGTGGTCGGTTTCGCCGGGGTCATGGGCGCTGGGCGCACCGAACTCGCCCGGTCGCTGTTTGGCCGCAACTATGGCGTACATCTCGGTGGCGAGGTACTCATCAAGGGAAAGCCCGTCGAGTTGACCACCGTGTCGCGTGCCGTCAACCATGGCTTGGCCTACCTGCCCGAGGAGCGCAAGACGTACGGGATGAACCTCCTCGACACCGTCCGCAAGACCATCGTCGCGGCGGATCTCAAGTCGATCCTGTCTGGTGGCCTGTTGGACCTTGACCGTGAGCAGATGGTGGCTGAGGAGTACCGCCGGTCAGTGGGCATCCGCACTCCGTCGGTCGATGCGGGCGTCTCCACCCTGTCCGGCGGCAACCAGCAGAAGGTCTTGGTTGCCAAGTGGATGTTCCCCAACCCCGACATTCTCATCTTGGACGAGCCGACACGCGGCATCGACGTTGGTGCCAAGGTCGAGATCTACACCCTGGTCCATCAACTCGCCGCTCAAGGCAAAGCCGTCATGTTCATCTCGTCCGAACTGCCCGAACTCCTGGGTGTCTGTGACCGCATCTACACCGTCTGCGAAGGACGCATCACGGGTGTCCTCGATGTCGCCGATGCCACACAGGAGAAGCTCATGCGCCAGATGACCACCCTCTCCCAACCCGCCAACCACTGACCCAGGAAGAAAGACCGGACCCGCGATGAAATACCTCAAGCAGATCCTCGGCGGCGACCTCCGCCAGTTCACCATGGTGTTCGCATTGGTGGTGATCCTCATCGCCTTCAACATCATGTCTAACGGACGGATGCTCACCTCGCAGAACATCATGAACCTGCTGGTGGCCAATACCTATGTGCTGGTGCTTGCTCTCGGCATGCTGATGGTGATCGTTGTCGGGCACATCGATCTGTCAGTCGGATCCGTGGCTGGTTTTGTCGGGATGATCGTCGCCATGTCTTCCTCGGAGCTCGGGTTCCCGTGGTGGCTGGCGATCCTCGCCGGCATCGCCGTCGGCGCGCTGATCGGGGCGTGGCAGGGCTTTTGGCTATCGAAAGTCGGCATCCCCGGGTTCATCACCACGCTCGCCGGATGGATGATCTTCCGTGGTGCGGTCATCTGGATCAGTGCGTCGGTGTCCCGCCCTGTACCGCACGAGCTGCGCACGTTGGGATCGGGGTACCTGCCGGACTGGGGTCGGGAGCTGACCGGCCTCAACCTGCCCACCGTGCTCATCGGCATCGTCGGGATCCTCGTGTTCATCTACCTCCAGCTTCGCAAGCGTGGCCGGCAAGCCAAGTTGACCGGACAGGCGGCTCCGCTCGGTCCCACCGTCATCAGGCTCGTCGTCGTGTCCGCTGTCATCGCCTACACCTCGTGGATCCTGGCCAGCGGCAACGATGGAACGTCGATTCCTGTCCCCACCATCATCGTCGGGGCGCTGGTCATCTTCTACGCGATCTTGACCCAGCGCACCACCTTCGGGCGCCACATCTACGCCGTGGGAGGTAACCGGCAGGCAGCTGCACTGTCCGGCGTCTCCGTTCCGCGGACCTACTTCTTCACCATGTTCAACATGTCGATTCTGGCGGCCGTCGCCGGAATCCTGTTTGTTGGCCGGGCAACCGCCGCGGGGCCCAATGACGGCAACATGTGGGAGCTCGACGCGATTGCCTCGGTCTTCATCGGAGGTGCCGCCGTCACGGGTGGCATCGGCACGGTTGGCGCCACGATGGTCGGTGCCCTGGTGATGGCCGCGATCAACTCTGGCCTGATGCTGATGGGTGTCGGCCAGGATAAGACCCAGGTGATCAAGGGCCTTGTGCTGCTGGCAGCCGTGGCAGTGGATGTCTACAACAAGAAGCAGGGGCGTGCCTCGATCACCGGCACGCTCTTCAAGAAGAAGGGTGGGGCCGGGAGCGACGATGTCGCGCCCATCCCTGCCAAGAAGTAACCCCGGGCGCGGGTGGGCCCGCCGTCGCCGTGACGCATGGCGCGTGACAGGTCCCTCCCTGACCCACACCCGCAACAATCTGCCCAACACAACTCAAGCCTCGAGGGCAAGCCGAGCCCTCGAGCGACGGACACAGTGCCTAACCACGGCACTGGATGATTGGAGAATCACACCATGATGCACAAGAAGTATCTGCGCCTGGCGGCTGTTCTTGTCGCCGCCGGGTCGCTGGCGCTGGCCGGCTGTTCCGGCAGCCCGGAGGCCGAAGACGATGCAGCTCCCGCCGCGAGCGGCGAAGTCGAAGAGCCGGCGGCAGAAGAGCCTCCGGCCGCCGAAGATACCCCAGCGGCCGACGACGCGGCGCCTTCCGGCGCTGGCGCTGCCTGCAGCGTCGCGGCTGGCGACCTTGTCGCCGTGTCGATGCCGTGGGTCGGCACCCAGAACTTCGCCGAGGCCGTGGCACAGTTCCCGGCTGCGATCGAAGCCGCTGGCTACACCGCCACCGTCCTTGCCGCTGACAACAAGGCCACTGTTCAACAGCAGCAGATCGACACCTTCGTCTCCCAGGGGGCCAAGGTCATCATCGTCGGCGCCGTCGACGGTAAGCAGCTCGGCACCGTTCTTGAGGGCGCCAAGGCTGCCGGCATTTGCGTGATCGGCTACGACCGTCTCCTCGAAGAGACCGATGCGGTTGATGGAGTTGTCCAGTATGGCTCCTTCGAGACGGGTATCCTTCAGGCGGATGCCCTGCTCCAGGGCCTTGAGGAGAAGGTCGGCTCCGGCCCGCATACCATTGAGCTGTTCGCCGGCGGCCCGACCGACCCGAATGCCAAGTTCTTCTTCGATGGCGCCATGTCCGTCCTTCAGCCGCTCATCGACGATGGCACTCTGGTGATCGGTTCCGGCCAGGTTGACTTCGCCGAGGTCGCGACCGCCGATTGGGACAATGGCAAGGCTCAGACCCGCATGGACAGCCTGCTGGCTGGCTTCTATGGCGACGGCGAAGGCCCTGTGGGCGTCCTTGCCCCGAATGACGGCATTGCTCGCGCCATCATCACCGCCTCCGAGAACGCAGGCGTGGCGATCCCCATCGTCGACGGGCTCGACGCCGAAGATGAATCGGTGCAGTGGGTTCGGGAAGGCAAGCAGTACGCGACGGTTGCCAAGCCGACCGCACCTCTGATTGACGAGGCGCTCCGGCTGGTCAAGGCTGCCGAAACCGACGGTGTTCTGCCAGCACCGACCAGCACCACCGAGAACGGGATGATCGACAACGTCGGTCTGTACGAATTGACCCCCGTCATCGTGACCCAGTCGAACGTGGACGAGTATTTCCCCGAGGATGCCGAGTAGTAGCAGCAATCTTGAGCTGTGATGTGGTCTGATGGCCGCGAATCGCTCAAGGGCGAGAAGGGGCCCGGTCGCCGGGAGCGGCCGGGCCCCTTCATCGTTGGGCGAAGAGCTTTCTTCGCTGGAGGGGGAGATGCGGGATAAATCCCACAAGGCAGTGGCTTGCTGGCCAGTGATCCGCATCTTCCTCACGCAACATCAATAGGTTCGTAATCCGCCTCTTAACGGGGCGTTCAGAATGCACATCGACGTGGGCCAAGGCGCCCCCGCCTGGGCATTCCCAGGTTTCCGTGTTAGCCTCAAACCGCTGTCACAACGCATGCCCGTTCATTGCCGCTTAGCCCTTCAGTGACGATCCATCGGCGGCTCTCTGGGCGTGCCAGAGCAAAGGAGCACAACAACAGATGACAAAGGCAAAACTCATGAAGCGAATGGTTGGTCTCGTCGGGACCGCCGCGCTTACCGTGGGCGTCGTTCAGGCGCTACCGGCCGCTGCAGATCCCGTACCCGTGCCTGGAGGCACCTGGGCGACATCTTTCGAGGCGGCAGACCTCGCGCCAACGGTTTCCCCGGACGCTCCCCCCGTCAACGTCACCGGCCGGAAGGTCTCCCCCGGTGATCTCAGCTCGTTTGTCGACCTCACCAAGGTGGCCTACTCCAGCCAGTACAACGCCGGCGAGGGCGCCGTGATGGCCTTCGACGGCGACCCAACCACCAAGTGGCTGGCCAACAACTCTGGCACCAAGTGGATCACGATGCCCTTGACTGCCCCCCAGAGGGTCGCCAAATACACCCTGATCGGTGCCAACGACGATACTGGCAATACCTCGCGGATTCCGAGAGCGTGGACTTTCGACGGTTCGAACGACCCGCTGTGCCAGACCTCGCCTACCACCGCCGAGTGGATCAACCTCGACACGCAGGCTGATCAGAATGAAGTCACCGCGAACTTCCAGGTTCGACCCCGTACCATCACCTACACCGAGACCAATGACTCGGCATACCTTTGTTTCCGCCTCGTCACCACGACCTCAAGCGGCAACATGATGCAGCTCGGTGAAATCCAGCTGAATGACGGCTCGACCGAGGCGCCGCCCGCGACGCCCCCAACCTCAGAGATTGGCAATGGGCCGAACGCCGGCTACAACATCAAAGCCAATATGGGCTGGACCGGGTCGAAGGCCTTCCACCTTGCCGGAGCGCACGTCGACGACGGCGATGCAAGTGCTGCGTATACGCTCTACACCGGCCTTAGCGTGCCCATCGGTTCGGCAACCGAACTGAGCTACATGCTGATTCCTAAGCTCTACCCGGAGGATCTCTCGTACCCATCGCAGTTTACGGCGATCGATTTGGAGTATATCGATCCCAGTGACCCGACCACTCCTCATCGGTTGTCTGAGAGCGATCTGGTGGACCAGTACGGCTTCGGTGTTTCTGCGCGGGCCCAGGGCCTAGCGAAGAAGATGTGGTCCAACCACTGGAACCGTACCGCCATCGACCTGTCTCGGCTCGCTGGCATGACCGTCACCAAGATCGTGCTCGTCTATGACAACCCCACCGGCGGCGACGCCACCGCCTTCGAGGCCTGGATCGACGACATTGAGATCGCAGATAACGAGCCGATCGATGATTCCTCGCTGGTCAACTATGTCGACACGCGACGCGGCACGCTGTCTTCGGGCAGTTTCTCTCGCGGCCTGAACTTCCCTGCCGCGGCGACGCCGAACGGCTTCAACTTCTATACGCCAGCCACCGACGCCACAGGAACCGGTTCGATGTACGCCTATGCAGCGTCCAACAACAACAATAACCGGCCGGTACTGAATTCATTCCGTATTTCGCACGCACCGTCGAACTGGATGGGAGACTACCTCTATACTAAGGTCTTCGCCGGTGTGGCGGGCAGCGACACGGCAGTGTTCAACGCGAATGCCAGTTCACGTGCGCTGCCCTTCAGTCACGATAATGAGATCGCTCGCCCGGATCTCTATGAAGTCGAATTCGACAACGGGTTGATCGCCTCAATCGCACCGGAGAGCCATGGCGCTGTCTTCAAGTTCAAGTACCCACTGGCTGCCACCTACGGCTCGATTCTGTTCGACACCGGCAGCAGCACCAACTCAACCACCAACGCCGCCGGCGGCGAATACACTCTGAACGCCGGCACTGGTGAAGTGACTGGATGGGACGGCGCCAACTACAACGGCTGGACGGCGGGGGCCGGACGCCTGTACGTCTACGCCAAGTTCTCTGAGCCCGTGGTGAGCGGCGGCACGGGATCGGGTCGTGTGTCGTCGAAGTACGCCAACTTCAATCTCGGCAGCACGGATACGGTCGAAGTGCGCGTCGCGACGTCCTTCATTTCCGTTGATCAAGCCAAGCGGAACTATGAACTCGAACTCGAAGGACGCAGTTTTGAGGATGTGCGCCAGGGCGCCGAGTCCGCATGGAATGAGCGGCTCAGCGTCATCGACATGTCAGAGACGGATACCAACGATATCCACAAGGTCATGGTCTACTCCGATCTGTACAGGCTGAACCTTTATCCGAACGCCCGCCATGAGAACACCGGCACCAATGCAGTCCCGGATTGGAAATACGCCAGCCCTGTGACCTACCCGGCGCAGACGTCCGGCACCAGCGGCTCGGTGCTCACCGAGACAAACCAGCAGGTGTTGCCGGGCAAGATGTACGTCAACAACGGCTTCTGGGACACTTACCGGACTGCGTGGCCCATGTACGCAATGCTCTATCCGGAGATGTCGTCGGAGTTGGTGGACGGCTTTGCTGAGCAATACCGGGCCGGGGGCTGGATAGCCCGTTGGTCCTCGCCGGGCTATGCCGATCTGATGACGGGCACGTCATCAGATTCCGCATTCGCCGAGGCCTACAACGTCGGGATGATGGACGCACAAACCGCGCTCGACACCTGGTTCGCGGCCGAGCGGAACGCGACGTCCGGACCCCAGTCTCCCTACACCGGCAAGGCTGCCACCACGGTCGGCCGCAAGGGTGGAGCCCGCGCGCCGTTCCTGGGATGGACGCCCTCGGATGTCGATCAATCTGCCTCATGGGGACTTGAGGGATTCATCAACGATCACGCTCAGGCGAAGATGGCCGAGAAGATGCTCCAAGACCCAGCCATCCTGGCCCTTGCCACACCTGAGCAGCTGGAACAGATTGAGGAGACCGGCAAGTACCTCGACCGCCGGACCGACAACTTCATCAATCAGTTCGATTCTCGTGAAGGCGGGATGCTCTTCGCTCCCCGTACGGCCGCTGGCGCGTATGCGAACGCCACGCCGTGGGACAAGACCAGGTGGGGCAACGGGTACACGGAGACCTCCGGCTGGAACTTCAACTACCACGTCGGCTACGACGTCGATGGCCTGGCAACACTCTTCGGTGGCCGCCAGGGCCTCCTCGACGACCTGGACGCCTTCTTCGCAACCCCGGAGACCGCCTCATCGTCCGGCATCCACGAAGCCTATGAGGCTCGCGACGTGCGCTTCGGCCAATGGTCGGCCTCCAACCAGGTGTCTTTCCACATCCCGTGGGTTTACGCCGAGGCTGGACGCCCCAGCTCTGCCCAAGCCATCACGAAGGAAGCCGCAGGACGGTTGTTTGTCGGGTCCGACATCGGTCAAGGCTACGCGGGTGACGAAGACAACGGCGCCACCTCCTCCTGGTATCTGTTTGCCATGATGGGTCTGTATCCCCTCAACGTGGGCGACAGCTACTACACCATCGGCTCGCCGTTCTTCGATACCATCGCCATCGATCGCGGCGCTCTCGGTAGGATCACCATCAACGGTGGTGACGAGAACAAGCTCGACCAGTGGGAGGACCACAAGTACGTGGCGGGCGTCACCCTGGACGGGGAAGAAATCACCGAACCGCGCCTCGACAAGGAAACCTTCCTCGCCGCCGGTGATCATGTCCTCGATTTCACCCTGTCCTCCACCCCGACCGAGTGGGGCGCTGACGATTCCGTCCTTGGGTCCGATGCCGATCCCTCCCCGCTGGTCGATGTCACCTCGACGCAATTCGGGTCTCTCGTCGCATCTGATGGTGCCTCTGTCGCCACGCTGATCGATAACAGCTCGACGACAGGGCGGGCCTTCGAGGGCACCGACGACGCTCTGACGTGGACCTCGAATGCCGGCATCGCCTATTTCACGCGGTACACCATCAGCAGTTCCGCCGACACCACGGCGGGTGAGCCCACGGGCTGGGTTGTCGAAGGCTCTACCGACGGCGCCACCTGGAATGTCCTCGACGAGCGCAGCGGACAAGACTTCATGTGGCCAAGCCAAATCCGCGCCTACACCATCCAGAATCCCGGCGCCTACAACCGTGTCAGGATCACCTTCACAGACGGCACTCCGATGAGCCTGTCCGAGGTGGAGATCCTTGCGGACACCACCTATGTGCCCGATGGCGTCAACTTCTATCCGGCGCCGGACACCGAGGTCCTCTTCGGCAATACGGTCAACATCTTCCTCGGCCGGGTGCGGGCTCCGTCCAACAGCCTCGCCGATTACGCGGTGACGATCGATTTGCGCGACGGCCAGGGGCCGAGGGAAGTGACCGTGACGAAGGGGTCGTTGGGTGGTGTAGACCTGTCGCTCGACGACATCACGATCGAGACTCCTGGGTTGTACAGCGCGCTCGTCGCTGTCGCCTACGGCGGCAACGATCCGACCAATCCGTTGACGCTGTATGCCGACTTCCCCATCCAGGTGGCCGGCGCACGCGACATCGTGTCTGCCTACGACGCGGTGTGCATCACCGAATTGGGTGCCTCGGGCGCCGCGTGCGATGGTCAGGGTTGGGGCTACGCCCGCTCTCAGCTCGGTTATGGGGATACGATGCCGTGGACACCCGGCCAGACCGTCACCATTCCCGACAAGGTCGGTCCTGGCGGCGGCAGTGGCAACCTGGCGATCGCCGAGCAAACCCTCGGCGCCGCTGGAATGCGCGCCTACCTGCCGGACGTCCCGATTGGCGAGCCCGATGCCGTCACCATTGCGGGTGCCCGGATCCCGCTGCTCCTCGGTGAGGGCGCCACCAAGGTTGCCTTCATAGGCACGTCCAACGAAGGTGCCCACGGAGGGGACGGCAAGATCGTTTACGCCGACGGCTTTGAGCAGACGGCCTACGTGGGCTTCTCCGATTGGTGTTACAGCGCGCACGCCCCCATGGAAGGCACCCAAGTCCTGTCTTCGGTGCGGACACGGATCAACGGCTCCGGTACTCAAGAAGGCGGCGACAAGACCACGTCGATCTTCATCACCGACCCGATTGACCTGATTTCTGGGCACGGCGCTGCCGTG
>JAISBQ010000091.1 GCA_031266115.1 Bifidobacteriaceae bacterium | reverse complement strand
GCCGGGGATGCGGACGCTCCACCACCCGGACAGGTCGCCGCGTAGCGGCTCCGGGTTACCCGTCGTCTGGTAGCCGTTGCGCTCAATGTCGCGGATCAGCCGGTTGATGCGCTTCAACGTCTTGGGGTCCTGAGGTCTGCCACCACAGGTAGTCGTCCCAGGCGGTGTCGTGCCACGACTTCAGCATCAGACGTCAACCAATTCATGGACAGCCATGTTGCGCGCGGCCTCGGCGTCGGCGCGGACTTGACGCAGATGGTCAACGTTGGCGGCCGAGTAGAACGGGTCCACCGACACGTCGAAGGGGATGCGGCGCTCGCGGGTCATCTTCCTGGCGAAGATCGTGAACGCCGTGGTCAGGTTCATGCCCAGCTCGCGGCACGTCTCCTCCATGCCGCGCTTCAGATCGGCATCCATGCGAATGTTGACCAGCGTTGTGTCAGCCATGACGGGCTTCCTTCCTCCTTGATCGTCAGGCCGCCGTCCGACCCGACATCAGTAAAGATGACCACGTTACAACATCACCACGCGGTGTATACACGCCTATGTGCGTGGTCCTGAGTCCGCACACCAACCCAAGCGAGATTGACGTAGCACGATTGCGCACAATCCGGCGTGAGTGCGTTTGCCGCACCTCGGATATCCACAGTCCGCGTGAGCGCCGACATACCTGGGTGGCAGAACCGCTGAGCCGCCAAACCGGTGATCGGCCCTGCGTACGGGGCTGCGCACGGTGACCGACCCATCGTTATGGATCGCGGTCACGGTCCACCGGTCGCCGTTGCGGACCCAGCCGGTACGTCAGGCCTGGAGGCGTCGGTCGTTACGACGAGTGATCACCACATCGCCTGCCGACGCCCGCGCGACGAGTGTCAAGCGTAGGGATGCGCGCTCGGCGGCGTGGGTGACGAGTGCCGTGACGGCCTCCCGGTCGGCGGCGGAAGAGAAGCGCCGCCCCGTGGGCCGAGAGGGGCTCTCACAGGGGTGGGTGGAGACCGGTCAGGAACAGACCCTCGCGAGGGTGCTGGCTCGCTTGGGCGTATCGGTGTCGTTGACCAGTCGGCAAACCCGCCCCTGCGCGTCCTCGCCGACAACCACGTCGCCCCCGCGGCACCACCCAGCCCCAGATAGACGTTCTCGTCCCGGGCGAAGAAGCTGAAACTGGTGTCGTTCAGCGTCATGCTCTCGTGGGAATCGAACCCACGACCTACTCACTCGCGGATGTGGCCTCGCAGCAACAACCACACGGTCCACAGCGTGAGGGCGTAGAGGGGGACACCCATGATGAGGTGGGCCGTGCCCAGCCACCCGACCTGTTCGCCTAGATAGAGCGGTGTCTTGACGGCGAGGCGCAGCGCGAACATCGCCACGAGCAGCCACGTGCCGAGTAGCGAGCGCCGATAGAACTCCGGTCGCGAACGCCACGCCGTCAAGGAGAAGTCTGCGAAGGCGCCGACAATCAGGCCGACCACCGGCCACCGGACGAGGATCGAGACGAGGCACGCCAACCCATATCCGGCGTTGAGCAGCAGCGCCCAGAGGAAGTAGTTCTCCCCCTTGCCAGACTGCCACGCCCACCACACCCCGATCGCCACACCGATAAGGCCGCCGAGGGCCTGGGTCACCGGAGTGCGTTGGATGAGGCGTATCACCGTGAGGACGATGGCGATCCCCGCCGAGGCGATGAGCGCCGGCGCCAATGCCCGCGAGGCGACGAAGACGACGACGAAGACGAGGCCGGGAGCTCCGGACTCCACGACGCCGCGCCAGCCGCCGATCGCCTTGGCCGGAGAGAAGTCCTCCCCAAGGATCGAGGCGAGGCCCGTCCCGCCCTGACTGGCCTGGCCGAGCAGTCCCTCCAACATGACCGCTTGCGCGCCGGCGCCGATGTCGGTCTCGGGCTCGGCGCCCGCCGCGGTGGGTGATACCGGGGCGCCGGGCGCCTCGTCGTCGGGGCCAACGGGTGGGTGGATGGTCATGGAGTGCCCCCTGGGAGGAGTTCGTAGCGTGGATCGCGCATGGTGGGGCCGTGGACATCGAAGGAGACCCTTCCCTCGACAAGGAGCCGGCGCCCGGGCCCGATGCCGGGGATGTCGCGTTGGCCCATCCAGACCACACGCAAGGCCCCGCTGCCATCGTCGAGAATCGCCTCGAACGCTGCGGCCGTCGATGGCGGACGGAGCGTGACAGCGCGCACCGTACCCGCGACACGGGCCCGCGTCCGATCCCTGACCTCGGCGATCGGGCTCACCGCGCCCCTGTCAGGCGTCACCGTGGCGACGGTGCGACGGTCGATGGCGGGGTTCTCGGCGACCATGGTCTGTCAACGCACCTCAGCGATCTCGGGGCCGCGCCCTGGCATGGTTAGCGGCTGGGGTCCGGCTGGGCCTTGTGGGGGCGATCCACCGGGCAGAGTCAGGTACAGCAGCTCACGGGGCGGGTGAGCGTCTGTACCCCGGTCTACGACCACGTCGCGCAAGACCGATTCCAGCGGCTGGGCGGCCTGCGGGTTGGTGGCGGCCTTGCCTGTGAACTCGGCCCGCAGGAACCAACGGGGCCCATCGATCCCGACAAACCGTACGGCTCGTTTGCCGGTGCGCCCGTCACGGGTAGTGGCGGGGAGTTTCGCGCGAAGCTCCCCGCCAAAGGGGCCTTGGTCCTCCTCCGCGGTGCCTCCGCCGGCGATGATCGAGTCGACCATCTCGGATCGAATGGCATCCCAGAGCCGGGCGGACTTGGGGGCGGCAAACACCTGGAGCCGCAGGTTCGACCCGTCGCGTGCGACGTTGACCGCTACGAGCTTTCCCGCCTTCTTCTCCCAGTCCAGCCGCACCGTCAGCGTCTCGGACACCGGCACCCACAGGGCTCCCAGGTCAAGACGAGTACCGCGGGAGGCGACATCAGCGACGTCCCACGGGCCGGCATCGTCCGCTGGGGGCTCGCCGGCGTCCGCCGGAGAATCCGGCACCTCACTCGGTGTGTCCGCCTCGTCGCTCTCATCCCGTGAGCGTCGCGAGAACCAGCTCATGCCCCACTCTCCTTCCATCCGCCCGTGGAACCGAGGCCACCGGTGCCGCGCGCCGAGCCCGGCAGGCGGTCCACGGGGACGAAGCGGGCCACGTCGACCCGCTGAATAACGATCTGGGCGATTCTGTCACCCCGGTGCAGCACGGCCGGCGTGTGGGGATCGGCGTTCGCCAACGTCACCTTGATCTCACCGCGATATCCGGCGTCCACCGTGCCGGGAGCGTTGAGAACGGTGATTCCATGGCGGGCGGCCAAACCGGAGCGCGGGTGAACGAGGCCCACAAACCCGGCGGGCAGCGCGATGGCGATCCCCGTTCCCACGGTGGCTCGCCCGAGGGGAGGGATCTCGACATCCTCACGGGTGGTGAGATCGGCGCCCGCGTCACCCGGATGGGCATAGGCGGGCATGGGCGCGTCCGGATCGATCCGCCGAACCAGAACGTCTAGGTCGCGCGCACTCATCCCTAACGCTCCTCAAGGTTGTGCCCACCGGCGATGGGGCTTGGCAGGGTGCGTCGAGACTTAGCAGCTATGCCCACAGCACCAGCCCCCCACCCTACTGCGGGTGTCAGCCCGCGCATTCGGTGCAGATGAGTACGCCCCCGCGGTCTGAGGCGAGTTGGGAACGGTGGTGGATGAGAAAGCAGGACGAGCACATGAACTCGTCGGCCTGCTTGGGCAACACCTGGACGGACAGTTCTTCCCCCGACAGATCCGCTCCGGGCAGCTCGAACCCCTCGGCGGCCTCGGTCTCGTCTTCGTCGACGGTTGACGCTGAGGCTTCGGCCCTGCGGGCCTTCAACTCCTCGAGAGAATCCTCGTGGAGGTCTTCCTCGCTCTTACGAGGTGCGTCGTAGTCGGTAGCCACAGGTTGTCACACTCCACAGGTGCTGATAGTCGGCGCTCGGGCGGGGTGCCCCCGTCCGAGCCTGCCCGGCCGGGTCGATACCGTCGGTGGAGCAAGGTACCAGACGCTGGACGGTTTCGCGGACGGACCAATCGGGTTTTGGTGTCGATGTGGCTCGTTTGACCGTGGATCCGGGCTGTTTGCACCGTTTCACCTCGGCTTCTTCACGGCGAGTCAGCTGTGTGGGATCGGCCACACTCGCATGGCGCGGACGCCTCAGGCCCGTGCGCGGCGGCTCTGTGACTGTCCGTCAGTGTTCGATGACCTGGTCGGCGTGGGTGATGGTGTGACGCACTGTCAGCGCGAGGTCCTCTCCGACAGCCGGGACCCGCATGCCATCGCGCAGCCACAGCATGGAGACCTGCGCGTGGGGAGTGTCGGCGAACCGCAGACGGTGCCCATCAAGTGAGAAGGGCGAATACACGAAACCGGAGGCCTCGACGCTGTCCCGCGCGAGCGTGCGCAGACGCCGCCTGGCACCCATGCCCGCTGCTACGGCCCGCAGCCCCACGCCGTGGGCCGTTCCACCATCGACAACGAGGATGTGACCGGGGCCGGGGACCAGGGCGCGCCGGTAGCCGATGCGATCGCGCCGGGAGACGGCGTGGACCGCGCGGACGGTGCCGGTCGCGGATAGGGCCGTACCACTGCCCAGCCAGAGGCTCGAACCGATCCTGTGGCGCACCCGAAGGCCCGTCTCAGCGGCGAGCCTGGCCCCGGCCAGGACTGGCAGGTGGCTGATCTGAACCTCCGGTGCCTCCAACCCGGCCTCCAATGCCGCGATGACCGTGGGAGCCACATCCTCGCCCGTGTGGGTGGCCAGTGGCAGGTGCACCGTGAGCGCGTCAATCGGTCTGTCGATGAGGTGGGCCGTCGCTGCGAACTGCTCCGGCATCAGGCCGAACCGCATCATCGGTGAGGCGAGTTCCACGACGATCCGTGTGCCAGCAAGGTCGCCTAGGCGTTCGGCGGCGACCAGGGAAGACACCGTTCGCACAGTCCGCGACGCCAGGTCCGGGCTCGCGATCCGCGGCTCGTCCACGCGCGGATCCCATGGCGTCAAGACAGTGAGGTCGCCGGCGAAATGGGGGGCTGCCCCAATCGCTTCGGCGAGCGTTCCTACGGCAAGGTGCGCGAAGCCATGCGCTTGGGCCACCGCGGCGAGTCTGGCCGTGCCAAACCCGTAGCCGTTCGCCTTGACCACAGGAATGAGTCCTGGGCGCTCGGATGCGAGCGCATCGATCTGACCGTGCCATGCCACCTTGTCGATATGCAAGACCAACCCCATCGCCTACCCCCTTCGCCGTTCCCGCAACGCCATCGCCGATCGCATCGCGTACTGAAATGCTCGATACGCGGTAGGCCGGATCGCGTATGTCCACTCTCCCACGTACTGCTGTGCACGCCCGCCGGTGCCGACCTTGAACCGGATCAGACCGGCCGTCGGATCGGTGCTGTCCAGCGTGTCGGTGATTCCGCGCATGTCGTAGACCTCGTCCCCATGCCTGATGGCGTCCCGCACCATCGCCCACTGGATCGCGTTGGAGCCGCGTACCTCGCGCTTGGTGCTCGAGGAGGCTCCGTACGCGTACCACGTGTGGCCGGGGATACGCATCGCGAGCGTTGACGCCACGAGATCGCCCTCGTGGTGCGCCAAATACAGGGTAAGGCGCGCAGGGTCCTCGCGGGCCTCGGCGTCCCACATACGGCGAAAATACGCGAGTGGACGCGGCGTGAAGCAGTCCCGTACCGCGGTGTCCACATAGAGGCGGTGGAAGGCGTCGAGGTCTCCGCGCCCCCCCGTGTGTACCTCGACGCCCGCGCCCGCCGCGTGGCGGATGTTCCGCCGCCACAGCTGATTGAACCCGCCGAGAACGCTGAGTTCGGTGGCTCCGGCGAGTGGGAGTTGGAACACGAAGTCCGGCTGCCCGATACCGAACCCGGCATGGGCGGCTGGGGGCATCCACCCGGCGGCACGCAGCCGGTCCACAAGGGCGTCGCCCGCCGGGTTAACCTCATCGGCAGGCACGTCGGCGAACCGCGTGGCGCTGCCGGCCAAGGCAGCCTTGACCGTCTTCGCATGCCATCGTCGCCACCACAGCGTCGGCCCGACCGTCAGAGCGAACGCGCGGCGAGCGGCCGCCACCTCCACCAGTGCCTCTAGTGCCTCGACCATCGATGGTGCGGCCAGGGGCGTGGTAGCGGGGATGACCGGGCATTCGGGGACGTACGCGAGCACGGCCCTGCCGACGGGGACGGGACGCATCAGCATCATGACGGCGCCCACCATGGTGTCAGCGTCGAAGATACCCATCGATTCGTGGCGCCATTCGGCCTTGACCATGCCCCAGGCCGGAGTCTGCAAGAAGCTGACGGGACCGTGGGAAGCGATCCACTGCAGGTGCTCGCGCGAATCGATCGGGCGGGCGGTCAGCGGCATGGCACCTCGTCTTGTCACGAGCGGATCGGGCGAGCCCCAAGGCTACAGGCGCCCCGGACCGCCGGGGTGGGCGGCACACCGGGGAGGTTGTCGTTCAACACCCGCTCGATGTGGGAGTCTTCCCGGTGTGGCAACCGACTCATCCCCGCCCCGCACGCTGCGTTACGACGGTACCGCCTCCGACGCGATCCGTTTGGTGGACGACGAGGGCACGTCGTACCTCGTCGAGGTCACCGACGATTTGCGTGGAGCCGTACGCCGGCTCGGGGCACTAGCCCAGAAACTTGCCCAAGAGCTTGATTCCGATCTGCGCCCACGCGACATCCAGGCCCTGATCCGCAGCGGGATAGGGCCTGAGGAACTCGCGCTGGCGGCCGGGATCGACCCCGAGGTGGTGTGGCGGTATGCCGGACCCGTGGTGGATGAGCGCGCCTGGGTCGCCGACCAGGCCCAAGAGGTTCCCGTGTCGAGCGACCAGGACGCGCCGCTCCTCGGCGAACTCGCGTTGGACCGGCTCGCCACCCGCGGAGTAAGCCCCGATTCGATGACTTGGGACGCGATGCGTGACCACGGGCGGTGGATTGTCGCGTTGGCGTATTCATCCGGCGACGGAGATGCGGAGGCCCGCTGGGTGGTCGATCTGACCCACCGCACGCTGGAGGCCCTCGACGACGAGGCCGCCTGGATTTCCGAGACGCTGATGCCGGATGGCCCCATTGCGTTCGATGCCGGACGCGCGCTGGCGGCGATCGACGGCGGCGCGGGCGGTGAGGACGAACCTTCCGGCCAGACCTCGGATCTCAGCCCGTCGCTGGCGCTCCTGGATGACCTGATGAGTTCGCGTGGTCTGCGCCAACCCGTGGACGTGCCCACACAGGGTCCGGACGGTCAACGCTCAGATTCGGTGATCGATTCTGCCGACGCCGCGGCAGCCGATACCGCATCGACGCCTGTCGTCGACATTGTGCATCTCTTGCCACCGTTGGAGACTCAGGACACCAGTGCGCCCCTGTACTCGCAGATGACCCGCGGCGACAGTGGGCCGGACGGCGACCCGGCGGTGCCGGGGCCGGGGTCCGAGGCAGCAGGTGCCGGGTCGCCGAGTCGACGGTCGATCCTCGACCGGCGCCACGAGGTCGAAGGCGCGGAATCGAAGGCACCGCGGCCACCTGCGTCACCACTGGAGGAAGACGCATCTGTGGGCGTCGAACCCGCCCAAGAACCGGTCAAGGACCAGGGCGATGACGGCGAGGACCACGAGCGTCGGGGACGCCGGCGCCAGACTCGCCGCTCGATCCGAGAGGAGCCATCTACTCCCGCGCCATCGGCTCCGGCACCCCCCACAGGGTCTGCTTCCGGGAGTTCTCGCGACCTCGAGCCCGCCGATCCCGCTTCGAAGACCACCCCGTCCGCTCACCTCGAGCCCGTGCCCGCCGCCTCGGCACGCAAGGGCGGTGCATCATCGCCCCGCACAGGCCGGACCGGCGCCGGAAGAGCGGAGCCAGGTGGCGCAAGGGCGGCTCGATCGTCATCGTCCGGTGCTGCCCGCCGGGCCGCTAGCGATCCGACGGAGGTGGTCAGTTTGTTGCCGCTCGACGGTATCGATCCGCCGGACCGGACCGAGCCTTCCGCCGCCCGCAAGGCCAAGTCCCACGAGGAATCCAAGCCCCGGCCCCGGTCGCGGC
>JAISBQ010000060.1 GCA_031266115.1 Bifidobacteriaceae bacterium | reverse complement strand
AATCACCCCAGGTCACATCCCTGGCGTTTGAGTGGCCAAATCCAGGAAAGTGCCAAACCCGTGCCAACAGCCCGCCGGATGGTCTGTTGGCACGGGTTTGGTCACGCACGACCGTGTCTACGACACCAGATCGCAGACCCCCGGTCCCAATCCCACCCCTACGCACACCCGCATGGTCGAGGCACCACGGTGAACCACCGCCCCACTGGGCACCTACGCCACTGTCGTTGCAAACGCCGAGATCGTCGCGGGAGCCTGACTGACCTCGCCGCGAAACAGAGACCGGCAGTCCTTGTCGCCTGGTGCTGGTGCTGACCGGGCTGTTGACTCTGACACCGTGTCAGGTGGGACCGTGGAGAGCGTGAACACTCCTGAGGCACACCGGATGCTGGGGATCGGGGACTTCTCTCGGTTCACCATGCTGAGTGTCCGCATGTTGCGGCACTATGACCAACGCGGGCTGTTGCGCCCAGCCCATGTTGACCCGTCGAGTGGGTATCGGTACTACAGCGCCGACCAGTTGCAGACGGCGGCGCGGATCAGGACGCTACGGGACGCGGGTTGCGGCATTGGCCAGATCGCAGAGCTATTGCCGCTGTTCGGGCGGACGCAAGAGTTGCGCGAGGCACTGGATGCCCATGCCCGCAGCCTCGACGAGGCAGCGCGGCAGATAGCGGACCAAAGAGCGCTGGTAGAGAGCATCACCGAGCAGATCAATGACAGGTCGACACCCATCGTCGTGGGCGAGCGCCGTATCCCGACGATGCGCACCTTGTCCCTGCGACGGATCATCCCCAACTGGGACGCGGAAGGCGGACTGTGGCACGACTTCGGCACCCTCCTGAGCAGTGGAGATGGCCCCCTGATGGCGCGTCTCGGAAAGATGTGGGGTGCCACGTACTGGGACGCGGAGTACCGCGAGGCTGAATGCGACATCTCAGTCTGGGTCGACCTGCTTGGCGACTATGAGCCGCCGCCGCCCTACACCGTGGAAGAGCTCCCTGAGGCGCGCGTCGCGTGGGCCACGTTGTTCGGTTCCTATGACCTGATGCCACAGGTCACTGAAGCAATCGGCCAGTGGATCACAGATCGGGGTCTGTGCGCCGCCGGACCCGGATTCACCATCTTCGTGGTCAGCCCCGCCCAAGACCCCAACCCTGACAATTGGGTGACGGAGGTCAACTATCCAGTTGCGCCGGCATCGGCCAGCGCGGCACCATTCGCCTCGCCTCGACAAGGAGCCTGACATGCCCCGGCCAACCACGAAAGATGACCTGATGGCCGCCGCCACGGCTGGCTACCGGAAACTGATGGCGCTGGTGGACGCCATCCCGGCGGACCGGCTGGAGTCTGAGTTCGTATTCGACGACCGTGACCGCAACGTGCGAGACGTCTTGGCGCACCTGACGGCCTGGCACGGCATGATGCGCCGCTGGTACTCGGAGGGCATGGCCGGCGCGAAGCCCGACATGCCGGCCGCTGGCTATACGTGGCGAGGTGTCCCGGCGCTCAACCACGTGATCTGGCAGGACGCACAAGAGGTAAGCGTCGATCAAGTCCGCGCCCGGCTTGATGCCTCCCACGCGGACATGGTGAACCTGATCGGCGCCCACACCGATTCAGAGCTGTTCACCAAGAAGCTGTACCCGTGGACGGGGAGCACGTCGCTGGGCTCATATCTGGTATCTGCCACGTCGAGCCACTATGACTGGGCGCAGAAGAAGCTCCGCCGCGCGCAAGAGACCTGGTAGGGCACGCGCGCAGCGGAGCCTTGGCGCGGAACCACCCGCTCGGACAGAACACTGCACGGCGACGGCCACGTGGGGTGGCTTCACCGGATGGGAGATCCGCCTGCGATGAAGAGAGGGCAGGGACCAGGTTCCATGGCGCGGGCTTGGTGCTCGCCGGCCGTGGACGCCGAAGCCACGTCCACGTCATCGTGCATCAACAGCGTGAATGGGCAGGCCCAGCCCCGCGGCGGCCTCCAGCAGGCGGGCGTCGAACGATGCGAGCCCTGCCCTCTCTCGCTGGGCGAGGTAGACGACGATGGCATCTGGCATCTTGAGACGGGTGCGCCTCCTCACGCCTGCTAGCGCAACCATGTCCGCTTCGGCCAACGGCAGGACCTTGACACCAAGGTCGTGGAGGACTTGCTGCCAGGCGGCCGTGGTGGCCCTTGGTGGGTCGACCAGAACCTCCGCTCTGGTCAGCGCGGAGATGGCCAGCGCCTCCGGTGTCGCCAGGATGGTCGCCGCCGCGTTGTGGTGCTCATCGCTCCGATCGGCAGAGGCGATCAGGACGCAGGCGTCAAGAACGATCACTCGGGCCACTCGTCCTTGAGGCTCGCGGCGGCGCCTGTCGGATAGGCCCCGGAGGCAAACCCGGACCACTTGTCGACCATGCGCCGCCGGCTCTCCGGATCGAATCGGACGCTTTCACCTCCGGCCAACACAAGTCTGCGCACCAGGCGCCCGCACGGCGTCGGGTACATTTGGGCGCGGCTCATTCCGCCCTGACATCGCAAAGAAGCTGGTGACAATGCCCCGAAATCTGGTTCGCTCTATCCCATCGCGCCTTCTACCTGCGGCAATAGCTGTCGCGCTCGCGGTCACCACGGTCGGTGTCGCTCACGGTGCCCACGCCGATATGGGCTGGCCCACGCGCTTGACGAACGCGTTGGCGCCCGAACTCGGCACAGCGGGTGCCACCGCGGCGGTCGAGATGCTGCGCGACAACGGCTTCCTCGACGCTCAGGGGTTGATGCGCACCGACTATCCGGTGGTGATCGGCGGGAAGACCCGAAGTCTGGCGGAAGTGCGAGAACTCCTGACTGCCCAGAAGCTCGACCTCACCCAGGAAGCCGTGGTGGATGGCACCCCCATCGCGCTGGCGGATCTGAAGCACATCCTTGCGGTCACCGACGCCGTCGAGGCCGCTACCACGACGGGCTCCACCAAGAGTCTGATCACTCCTTCTCACACCGCAGCGTTCACGTCGCTGGTCTCCCAGCTTCAACGCGGCAAGGTTCACTCCGTTGATGCCGCGACCACCGGCGACCAGGCGGCTGCAGACTGGGGTGGGGGGAAATACCAACCACAGGATGTCCTGGTCAAGCCGTTGAGAGCCACCATCGGACTCAGCCCTGATTCAGAACAGGCCGTCGAGCTCACCCTGTCCCGCCGGGTCGACCACCCGGTGTCCGTGGACTTCCGACTGGTGGATGGCAGCGCCCGCCACGGTGTCCACTATGAGCGGGGTAGCGGGGGAGTCCGAGACCAATGGAACAGCGACAACCTCTCGGGAACCATGACCTTCCAGGCAAACGAGACGCGTGTATGGATGGTTGTCAAGGGGCTGGGGAACAATTCTACAACCGACCGCGAGGAAAACCGTGCCAATGGGCTAAGGACATTTCTGATCTACCTCTATAATGTGCAGGGCGGGCGTTTCGACAATGGGAAGTACGCTAATACCATCACCGGGACGGTCGGCAGCTGGTGGGC
>JAISBQ010000052.1 GCA_031266115.1 Bifidobacteriaceae bacterium | reverse complement strand
GACTTTGGGAGAACCTCCGTGCCATCGATCTTACGGGCCGCGCGCCTGCCCCTCCCTGCCCTATCTGGACGCCGGCCCACCGCGTGGATGTGCGCCGTGGCGACGGGGCTTGCCCTGGCAGCCGCGGTGGACGGGGCGCCTTCGGCGCTGGCGACCCTGGAATCCGAGCAGGTGGTCGCCGCGGGCGCGGCAACCACAGACGGGCCAAATGGCCCCTATACCCACTCGCTTCAAGTGGTGTTCATGTCGGGCGACGGCCAAGGCATCTTCTGGAGCCGTGCTCAGCTGGACGGGTACATCCGCGGGATGGCGTCCTATTGGCGGCGCGAATCACACGGCGTGGTCGTGGACTTCACCTATTCGTGGCAGGACGTGATCGCCGTGGATTCGCCGGCAGCGTGCGCCGGGGACTTCACCGCGGTCCGCGACGCCGCGGCGATGGGTTTGGCCCGTGCTGGCAAACCTGTCTACAACTGGACCAACAACACCGCCGGACGTCACCTCGTGGTGATCAGCCCGTGGCAGGAGCATGGCGTGACCTGTATGGCGCCCTACTCGGGGGTCGCGACTGTGGGCTTGGGGCCCGGGTCCACGGGCTCTCTTCATGTGTTGGTAGAACCGGGTGACGTTTTCCCTGCGGATCACCCAGATCACACCTTCGCGCACGAGATGGGCCACAACCTCGGATTGATGCACGCGGGCGCCGCGGCATGCGCGGCCACCACAGGCGTGGTGGACTATCCGCCATCGTGGGCGGCGGCCTCCCTGTGTCCCTATGACGTCTACGGCAACGACCACAACCTCATGGGCCGTGGCACGTATGCCCTGAACGTGCAGCAGAAGGCCAAACTCGGAGTGATTGAAGCCGGTGTGGGCTATTCAACGGTCACCGAACCGGCCCTGGGTGTCGAATTCGATCTGCTCCCGGCGGGCGCTGCGGATCCCACGGTGTTGCGCGGACTGCGAATCACCGACCATGCGGGTGCCGCCGAGCGCACGTACTGGGTCGGCTATCAGACTGAGAGCGACCAGGGAGGCGTAGAGATTCTCCGCGAGGCACGGGCGGACCTCGATCCGTTGATGGACGCTGCCGCTGCGGTCGACACGGTGGTCGAGTACCTCCCTGGCCACACCAGGAGTCTCTGGCGGCCTGGCGAGGCGTTCGTCTCGGATTCGGGTCACCTGCGGGTCGCGGTGGTGAGCGCTGGGCCAGGGTCGGCGCACGTCAGGGTGGACCTGGCTTCCGAGCCACTTGGGGTAGGGGCGTCGCTGCGCGAATGGACACCGGTGGCCGCGGGAGAGTCCGTGAGCGTCATCGTCGATCCTCAAGGCGGCACGTGGGCGGCGGCCTCCAGCGAATCCTGGCTTTCTGTGTCCCCGCCATCCGGAACCGGGCGGACGACGGCGCTCACAGCGGAACCGAATGTCGCGAGTTCTCCGCGGTCGGCCACGGTGACGCTGAGCACCGATGGCGCCTTGGCGTCCCACGTGATCACCGTCACCCAAGCGGCCGCCGGCGACGACTGCGCGGAGAATCCAGGGTCGCCCCTGACCTGCCCGTGGCCGATTGGCGTATCGCCGACGGTGGCCGGGGTGTTCGAGGGGGCGAGCGACATCGATACGTGGACCGTGACGGTGCCCACCACGGGTCCGTGGGCATTGAGCGTCGGCGGGATGGGTAACGTCTTTGTGCGCCTCTTCGATCCTGACAACGCCCTGATCGATTCGTTCGGCCTGGGGGAGATCCCCGGCGTGGTCAGCGCGAGGACCCTCCAGGCCGGCATGACCTATGTGCTGATGGTGTCGCGAAGTTGGGGTCAAGCGCCGGGCCCCTACACGTTGACCGCCCGGCCGGCTGAGATCGCCGCGTCGGTGGATTCTTGGGCTGCGGATTCGTCGGGGGATTCCCTGCGGCTCGCGGTCACCGCGGATCGCGGGGCGGTCACCGCGGCCTCCGGGGCATCGTGGCTGACCGTGACGCCCATGTCCAGCGACCACGCGACCTATGGGGCGATTGTCGAATTGACCGCCTCACCCAACGCCGGGTTAGCGCGGACCACCTCGGTGACACTGGCTGCTGCCTATCCCGGCGGGCCATCGGTGACGATTCCCGTCACCCAGGCCGGCGGTGCGATTGGCGTGTCGCTCACGATGTGGCACGTCCCCGTCGCCGGCGGAACCCAATCGGTGCAGGTGACGTCACCGGGCGCGTGGCAGGTGGTGGAAGCACCGTCGTGGGTGACGGTGACGCCGCATTCGGGTTCGTCGGGGGACACGGTCGCCGTGACCGTGGCGAGCAACACCGCTGGGGCGAGGTTCGGCGTGGTGAGCCTGGCGAGCGGTTCGGCGACCGTGTCGATCGAGGTATCCCAAGACGCCAATCCGGCGGCGTTACTGGCGGTCGTGGAGTCCGGCATTCCGGTGCCCGGCTCCGGCGGCTCCAACGGGGACTTCTCGGTCCTGTCGGGCTCGCCATGGTCGGTGGCCTCCAGGCCATCGTGGGCACGGTTCCTCCCCGACACCGGGGGTGCCGGTGTCTCACATGGGTCGCAATACGTGACCGAGATCAACGTCGGCCCAGAGAAATCCGGTGAGTTTGTCATCGCCAATACGGCCGGAGGCTCGGTAACCGTGCCGGTGCGTCAATCAACGCTGGAGGCCACCGCGTGGGACGTGGGCGCCAGCCCGTCGATCGACTCGGGTCCGGTGGTCATCACCGACATCGATGCCTGGTATCGCGTGACCGTTCCCGCGGGAACGCCCGGGAACACGTGGGTGTTTATGGCGTCGTCCCCCGATTTCACTCCTGTCGTTGCCGTCTACAACGCGGCGGGCCAGTATGCCGGCAGCCCGCGCGAGGGCTACGTCAACGACACCGCCGCCCGCGGCTACGTGGCGCCCGGTTCACCCACCTACGTGCGTATCACGGATCGATGGGGATCGGTGATCGATGCCCACACTGTCACGGCGATCCCTGGCGAGATCACCGTGGCTCCGACCAGTTGGGCCGCGCCGGGCCACGGCGGATCGACCACGGCGACCGTGTCCTCAGTGGTCGGCTCCTTGACTCCCGTCGATGTACCCGAGTGGCTGGAGGTCTCGCCCACCTACGGTTCGGGGCCGGTCGCCGTAGCAGGAATGCCGGTGGTGGTGACTGCGGAGCCCAATTCGGGTGCGGCGCGCTCGGGGACGGTCTCGTTTATCGCCTCTGGCGTACCCGGTGCCACGTTGACCGTAACTCAGGAGGCTTGGGTTTCACCGTTCGCCGCGACACCGGCGGCCATCCATGCTCCGGCGCAAGGGCTGACATCGGCGCAAGTGGAGGTCACGGCCGACGTGCCATGGCAGCTGGCGGAGCGTCCGTCGTGGGTGACCCTTGATCCCGAGTCCGGTGCCACCAGTGGCACTGTGTCGCTGGGCGTCGCACCGAACCTTGCTGCGACATCCCGGGCCGGGACTGTTGTTCTTGAGGACCAGTACGGTGTCCAGGCCTCGGTGGCGGTCACCCAGGCCGGGGCGGATGTGGCGACCTCCTGGGACCTGTCCGTCCAACCCGCTGCGAGCGGTTCTGTGGCGCCCTCGGACACCTGGCACGTCTACGCGATCACTGTTCCGCAACCTGGTTGGTGGTCCTTCGTGCACGATGGCGGCCCCTGGGGGGCGAGCTGTCTCATCCTTGATATGTCATGGACGGTGATTGGGGAGGGGAATCCCGGTCCGGTCCCCTCTGCGGTGCTCGCCGCCCACGATTTCGCCCCCGGCGAGGTGGTCTTCCTGGCAATTTACGATTTTCCACCGGGCTCGGGGACGTACACGGTGCGGGCCGTGCATGGGGAGGGATCCGTGACGCCAACCGTGTGGTCTCCACCGGCCGAGGGTGGTACCGGTGCGGTGACAGTGACCTCGCCCACGGGGGCCTTCTCCGCAACCTCGACGGCAGCATGGCTGTCGGTGTCCCCGACCGATCTCGCGGATGGCGCACTTCCGACAGGTGTGCCGGTCCAGGTGACGGCGGCACCCAACACGGCAGCATCCGCGCGCCTTGGGATCGTGGAGTTCACTTTCGGGACTCTGCCGACTGCGCCGGCCACAGTGGTGCTGAGCGTCACCCAGCCTGGCGCCACGGGGGGTGAGCCTGGTGGGGGTGACGAGCCTGGTGGGGGTGAGCCTGGTGGGGGCGATGAGCCTGGTGGCGGTGGTGTGCCTGGTGGTGGGGGTGAGCCTGGTGGGGGCGATGAGCCTGGTGGCGGAGGTGAGCTTGGTGGTGGGGGTGAGCCTGGTGGGG
>JAISBQ010000016.1 GCA_031266115.1 Bifidobacteriaceae bacterium | reverse complement strand
GCGACCTTTGTCTTCCGGGGCGGAGGCGAACCGGTCTGGGGCGAACCGCTCGTCTTCAAGATCGAAGTCGTCGGGTCGCTCAAACCAGCCGTCTTTGCCGACCAAGCCCGGAGGGATTTGCTCGACGAGGTTGGGGATGCCGTCCAAGTAGGGGCTAGCCAGCACCGCCACGGCCACAGAGTCGTTGGTGGCCGCGTCCACGCCTAGGAACGTTGCGCGCATACTGGCCACAGCTTCCAAGCCCTCGGTGTGAAACCCGGGGAACGACAGGTCCGGCATTCTCAGCGACTCGCGCCCGCGAAGTTGCGACAACTCGCCCATCTGGGGCCGGTACAGCACTGCTGTCCGGTCGAAGCCGAACAGGCCCACCCGGACGGCCCCGGTCTCGCTCTCGTCCAACGGGCAGGTCATCTCGCCGGTCAAAGACATTTCCGCGCCATTGGCCGCCACGTCGCCTTTGATGCGGACTGGCAGGTCGAACTCGACGGTCAACCCCTTGGCGTCGCCGGTTGGCGGGTCGAGACGCCTCACGAGATCGTCGGTCACCGCGTCTGGATGGTAGAGCCTCATGGTCTTACAACGAACCGGGCCGTGAAACGGGCCAACAGCATCAGTTGGGTCAAAGCATCGGCTCGAAACACACCACCGAAGGGCCGCGTTTCAACACCGTGACATGATCGGAGTTGGCTCCGGTGGACAGCTTGACCAGCGGCGGCGACGGGTCGGCGTCAACGATTTCGGCGTAGGCGGACAACGTCGACTCGCTCAGGCCGGACATGAGCGTGTAATCCGCTCCCACCAGGTCGATCATGTCGGCGGCCGCCAGCACTTCGCGCGGCGTGTTGAACGACCAGACGATCTTGCCGCCGACGGCCCCCAGCCGGTCCAGCTCGCTGGTGGCCCAACCGGCCACAGACAACGGCGCGCCCGACTCGGCAGCCTGGTTGTCCATGGCGGCGAGCGTCCCCGCCCCGTGGACCACCACGGTGTGCGCCTCTGCGCCGGGGACGCTCGCGCGGGCCAAGACCTGGGCCAGCACGGCGGACAAGGCCGCGGCTTGGACGCGCCAGCCGCGCGGCTCCAGCGTGGACAGGTCGTACACGTCCGCCAGACAGCTCGCGCTCAAGTCGATTCCGTGAGAAGTCTTCTGGTCGAAGAGGTCGCCGTAGGTGTCGACCACGTCTCTGATCCCGGAAGCCAGCAGCGAGACGGCGTGCAAAGCCTCGTCGTCTCTGGCCAGCGCGCCCGACAGCGCCTTGTACGCGGTTTGGAAGTAGGACAACAGGTCGTGCAGGGTGGGCACCTGCTCGTGCGGCAATCCCAGTATCCGCAGGCGCTCCATGTTGGACCCGGCGTTTCGGTACCACATGCGTTTGTCCACGTAGAAGTCGGTCAGTTTGTCGCGCAGTTGGGCGCGTACGATGGCGGCGTCTTCTTTCGGCGGGCCGATCAGCCAGAACATCTGGTGGACGAAGCGCTCCAAATGCCTTGCGTAGGCGTCCAGTTCGGAGCCTGGCGGCCCGAAGATTTCCATCAGGTTGACAGCGGCGCGCGCCAGGTTGACTTGGGCTGTGACCTCCCGGCCCAGGTTGAAGGTGGACTCCAGCACGTCGGAGCGCCCGGCCGGGTCGAGGACGATGTGGACCAGGTGGGAGCCGTCCGCCGCGTGGGTGGCGGATATCAGCTTGGTCCAATGCAGGGCGTTCTTGGACCCGATGACGGCGTGGGAGTCCATCCGGGTCGGGTCGATCAGCACCGCGCCAGCCGAATAGTCGCCGACCTGGGTGCCGACCGGCACGATCAGCGACGGCGACGGCTCCAACGCCTCGTTCAACTCGGGCACGTCGGTCAGCGCGCCTGTCACCAGCGAATAGGACCCGCTCAGCTCGTCCGACGTCAACCCGAGCCGGGAGGCCCCGTCGGCGATGGCGTCGGCTGTGTCCGAGGCGGACTTGCGCGCGGCCAAACCGGTCGGGTCGAGCAGTCGCGACAAACGCCGGCGCACAGCGCCGGGGGCGGTGTGCAGCCCCAAAGACGCAAACCGCTCTTTGTAGTAGGCGCTGGTGTAGCGCGAGTAGTCGTCCAATCCGCCCAACGTGGGGGCGTAGAGGATAACGTGCCAGGCGGCGGCGTGGTAGCTCGCCCCCTCGACGATCTGGGACGCGACCATCTCAATGTCAGACGCCATCCTGGAGGTGGCCATCTTGTGCTCGGTGGAGGCCTGGTTGCCTTGGGAGCGGGCCTCGCGCTTGGCCAGGCCGGTGGCCTGCTCGGCGCTGGAGATGTGCGACCTGACCCAGGCTTCGCTCCGCCGCATCTGCGGGTGGACCACCACCGCCGATGTGCCTGGCGCGCCCGGCGGCGGCAACACGCCGACCCCCCAGAACCGGGGCAGAGACTCGCCCGCGAACGGTTTGGGGATCAGCGACAGCACAGCGCCATAGACCCAGACCTGATCGTTGTCGAACGGGTCCACCGTGCGGAAATAGTCCGAGTGGATGCGCATGGTGCCCGGCTGCACCACATCGGCTATCTCGTCAAGCATGACCAGATTTGCGGGAAGGCTCTTGTCCGGCCGGGATGTCCTGCGTCTCATGGCTGGATAACGATTGACTCCGACAACTCCGTCTTGGCG
>JAISBQ010000344.1 GCA_031266115.1 Bifidobacteriaceae bacterium | reverse complement strand
CCGGATCACCGCTCAACGATGAGTGACCCACCCCCCAAGACTCCCGGTCATCCACCATGGGTCACCGCGCACGGTCAAGACAGTGTTGCCGTCTATGCACCGGGCGACGGGAACACCGTGACGACCATGACTGGGACGGGATCACTCGAAGTGAAACCCCCGGTCCAGGTGTCGGTCGAGGACGCGACCATCGTGGGCTCGGCGACACCGTTCTTGCGGGGCTTGGTTTGTCCAGTCCCGTACGTCCCGATCACTGACGCGCTGGATGTGCTGACTCAATGGGTCAAGGATCCTGGCCCGGACCGGTGCCCGGTATATGTGCTGGCAGGCGGCGGCGGCAGCGGAAAGACCCGCCTGGCCGCCGAGCTATGCCGGACCATCGGATCTACCCAGCCTCCGGCCGCCGATGACGCACCAACATCCACCGACGACGCCACCGCCTCCGCAGACGATGCCGAGCCGTGCGGCCATGGCGCTCCGATATTCGCTGATGATGCCGCGATGCCCGCCGCCGATGGAGTCTCCGCGCTTGCCGGTGACACCACCCCATCTCTCGATAGCGCACCGGTGTCTACCGATGACGCTCTGACGGCGGCCGACGGTGCTTCGGTGTCTGCTGGCTCGGCTGGTCGTGGGGTGTTGGCGGGTTTCGTGAAGCTGGAGAAGGCGACAGATGTCAGCCGTGAGGCGCTGAGCGCGATCTCGACCCGATACAGGAGCAGTCTGTTGGTGGTCGATTATGCCGAGGACCGGGTCGAGGCGGTCAAGGCGTTGATGGAAGCGTTGATAGCGGACCGGGATGCTGGGCGCACCGCTATGCGGGTGGTGCTGGTGATGCGGCGCCCCGGCAACGACCGTGGTCGTGGCGTGGCTGAAATGTGGTTGAACGGTCTCGGCTGGGACCCAGATACGGCGAGCCTGGTGAAGCTCCAGGCCAGCATCATCACCTCAGGGCAGGTGCTGGTGGTCCGCCCCACCCAACCGAGAGTTCGCGTGTCGTGGCGTGAGGACTTGTTCGATGCCGGATGCGGCGTGTTCCCCGCCGATCCCGATCGCGGAGCCCTGGATCCCGCCGACGTGACCGGCATGTTGGACCATTGCGATAGTCCGTTGCATGTGCTGATGGTCGCGTGGTTGGCGAACAATGATCCGGTACGTCTGGCTCGTATCGCCACCGAGGCTCCATCCGCGACGGTGGTGATCGCGGAGATGTATCAGGCCGTGGTGGACCACGAGGTGAGGTATTGGCGGATCGCCCAGCACCGGTGCAAGGTCCAGTCTCTGGAAGACACGGACCTGATGGTGCTGGCAGCGTTGGTGACCCTGGTAGACGTACACCCCAGCGAGGACAACGAGACTGATCGCCTGGCCCTGTTGGCCGCCGCGTTCCCGACCTCACCGGCCGATCCCAAGATGATGGACTTCTTGGCATCCCATCTGTATCTGTATCGCGACGACACCACGAATTCAACACCGACCGGCGACGGACCCACGCCGGCACCAAGACCGTCATGGCGTCCGGTGGAGCCTGACCTGCTGGGTGAGTTCTTGGTCGCAAGCTGGCTGTCCCGCGATGTCGCCACCTCGGGACACACGGATGAAGACCCACCCCCATGGTCGATCCCCACCGACCACCTGTCGGAGCTTCTCGACACGGTCCTGTCTCCGAGGCGTGATCTCGCGTTGCTGGTCAGACCCTTGACCGTTCTCGCTCGGTGCGCCGCCACCTACAAGCCCGCAGCCAAGGCGCTCTCGGCCGCCTTCACTCAAGAACACCTGGTCCGACTCCTGGCACTCCTGGGCCCTGCCTCCAGCGCTCGCGCAGACATAGCCCAGGCGCTCAACGCGTTGGTCCGTCACGTCCAGCCCGTCCCACTATCACCCGAACACGTTCGAGCGAACCCACAGGCCGTTGACAAGCAGGCACGCTCTCTGTGGGCTGCCGCACACGCCTTGGAGGATCTTGGCTATGTCGCGGCCGATGTGCGAACCACCTGTGATGCAAGCACAGTCCAGAGCTTCGAAGCCCTCGCCGAGGCCAACCCGGCCGCCTACCTCCCTGACCTCGCCGCAGCGTTGAACAACTATGCGATCAGGCTGACCGATGTGGGACGGCGGGACGAGGCCCTGGATCCCGCACGCCGAGCCCTCAAGACCTACGAGCAGCTTGCTGAGGCCAACCCGGACGTCTACCTCCCCGACTTCGCCGCAGCGTTGAACAACTATGCGGTCAGTCTGGGCGAGGTTGGGCGGCGAGACGAGGCCCTGGAACCCGCACACCGAGCCGTCGAGACCTACGCGCGGCTTGATGAGGCCAACCCGGACGTCTACCTCCCTGACCTCGCCATGTCGTTGAACAACTATGCGAACAGGCTGGCCGAGGTGGGACGGCGGGACGAGGCCCTGGAACCCGCACACCAAGCCCTCCAGTCCCACGAGACGCTTGCTGAGGCCAAGCCGGACGTCTACCTCCCTGACCTCGCCATGTCGTTGAACAACTATGCGAACAGGCTGGCCGAAGTTGGACGGCGGGACGAGGCCCTGGAACCCGCACACCAAGCCCTCCAGGCCCACGAGACGCTTGCTGAGGCCAACCCGGACGTCTACCTCCCTGACCTCGCCCAGTCGGTGAACACCTATGCGACCAGGCTGGCCGAAGTTGGACGGCGGGACGAGGCCCTGGAACCCGCACACCGAGCCGTCGAGATACGCGAGCGGCTTGCTGAGACCAACCCGGCCGCCTACCTCCCTAACCTCGCCATGTCGTTGAACACCTAAGCGACCAGGCTGGCCGAAGTTGGACGGCGGGACGAGGCCCTGGAACCCGCACTCCGAGCCGTCGAGATCTACGAGCAGCTTGCTGAGACCAACCCAGCCGCCCATCTCCCTAACCTCGCCACAGCATTGAACAACTACGCGGTCACGTTGGGCGCGGTCGGGAGGCAGGACGAGGCTCTGGACTCCGCACACCGGGCCGTCCAGACCTACGAGCAGCTTGCTGAAGCCAACCCGGCCGCCTACCTCCCTAGCCTCGCCACAGCATTGAACAACTATGCGGCCAGGCTGCGTGATGTCGGGCGGGACCGTCAAGCCGCTGAGATCGCACGCCGTGCCCAGAAGATCGCCGGGTCTCCGACGAAGGATGGCCCTCGCCCTCGCGCTGACAAGGCGAACGCCAACCTCGCCCCTCGCCAGGGGAAATGGTGAGATCCCCGGCCTGCGCCCATGGAGCATCCGCCCGCGACTGACAGCCCCACGCCGCAGACATAGCCCACCCCGTCGTTTAAAGACCAAGTTCGCCCCTTTCCCCCGGGCCACACCCCCACTTTTGGTCTCGCCTGGCCCTAGCTCTCCCCGGCCGGGTTCGCTAGCCTACGAGAGTACTGGTCGCCTGGAGCATCGGTGTTCCTTGTCGACGGTTTTTGCTCGCCCTTCCCCACGAGCCATCCTGCCGCCGTGGGCGCGCGCGCCCAGTACACACATCAGAGAGGATGCCTCATCCATGACTACCAACCCCCTGCGCACGCACGCGGCCGCGAAGATACTCGCTCTTCTTGCCGCGGGCGCGCTTGCTGCCCCACTCGTTTCCGTTGGAACGGCTACGGCCGCGTCCACCGATACCTTCGTTCCCCGTCTCGACTACCAGTTCCGCGATCACGAGGTTGACGTGGGCGACCGTCTCGATGACTTGGTCGCCCAACTGACCCTGGAGGAGAAGATCGCTCTGGCCTCCGGGTCCTCGGCTGCCGCCATCGAGCGCCTTGGGCTCAACGCCGGACGCAGCGTGGCCGGTGGCGAGGGTCTTCACGGCATCCAAGGCGGCAACGCCACCGTGTACCCGTCCTCCCTGGGCCTCTCCCAAAGCTGGGACGACGATCTGTTGTACGAGATCGGCGACACCATCGCCGAGGAGGGACTCGCCACGGCCGAGAACATGTGGTGGATGTTCTTTGGCGGCGAGCAGTGGGCGCCCGGTGCTCCGGGCCGCCTTGCCCCCGTCCTCGATCTGCTGCGCGACCCGCGCTACGGGCGTGCCTATGAGACCTACGGCGAGGATGCCTACCTGACTGGCGCCTTGGGCACCGCCATCACCGGCGGCATGAACCAACGCACCGACGAGGGATACCAGCAGTTCGTCCCCGCACTCAAGCACCCCCTGGCCTATGGCACCGAGGTCAACCGCCTGTGGACCAACTCGGTGATGCCGCAGCGTGCGAAGAACGAGTATTACGTCAAGGCGTTCAAGTATCCGATCTCCGCGGGCAACGCCAAGAGCCTCATGAACTCCTATCCGCTGGTCAACGGCAAGCCGATGTCTGTCAACCCCCTTCAAGACGCACTGCTGAACGAGTGGACGCCCGACTATGAGGGAACCGGCCACTACGAGTACACGACCATGAACGATTACGGTTCGGGCTCGTCCA
>JAISBQ010000342.1 GCA_031266115.1 Bifidobacteriaceae bacterium | reverse complement strand
CAACGCGACCATCCAGCTGTCCACCGTTCCGGAGATGCGTGGACGGGTGATGTCCCTGTATACGGTGGTGTTTCTCGGATCGACGCCTATCGGCTCGCCCTTGGTGGGCTGGATCGCCGAGGCATGGGGACCACGGTGGTCGGTGGGCGTCGGCTCGATAGCGTCGCTCGCGGTCTGTCTTGTTGCCGGCCTGTGGATCAGGCTTCGCTGGCACGTCTCCCTCGAGGTAACCCGTCTCATCCCCCCGCCTGTCGCCATCGTCCATCCGGGGGCCGCCGAGGTGGATTGAGTCGCGTTCGGATGCCATCCGCCACCTTCCCTTGGCGGTTCACTACCGAGCGGCGGCGGTGGCGCGCGGGTAGGGTTCGGGCGTGGCCCGGATGCTTGCCGACCTGACGCCCCTCAGGGTGAGCGCACCGTTCCGGCGCCTGTGGTGGGGTCTCGGGCTGGGGAATCTTGGCGCTCAGCTCACTGTGATGGCTGTGGGGTTGCAGGTCTATGCGCTGACTGGCTCCACCCTCGCTGTGGGTGGTCTTGGGCTGGCGGCGCTGGTCCCGTTGCTGGTCATGGGCTTGTACGGCGGCGCCCTCGCCGACGCTCATGACCGCCGGCGCCTCGCCCTCGTCGCTTCCACCGTCATGTGGACTGCGACCATCGGCATCGCCGTACATGCGTGGGCAGGCAGCGGTCACGTGTGGCCCCTGTTCGCGTTGACGGCTCTCCAGTCCGGCGCCCAAGCGGTCAACTCTGCGGCGCGTTCCGCCATCATCCCTCGGCTGGTTGGGGTCCGCCTTCTGCCTGCCGCCAACGCGTTGTCCCAAGTCACGAACACCCTTGCGATGATGGTGGGACCGGTGGTCGGGGCGTTTCTGGTCGGCTCGGTCGGCTACGCCTGGACGTACACCGTGGATGTGGTGACGTTCACGGCCGCGCTTTACGCGATCTTCCGATTGCCCGCTATCCCGCCCCTGCGCCCTCGCGCCCCGGGTTCCGTTCTCGCCGCCGATGCGGGGCATTCGACTCTCGCCCAGCCCGACGAGGCCCCGGCCCGCGGATGGCGGTCTGTGGGTGAGGGACTGGTCTTCCTGGCGACGCGACGAAATCTGCTGATGACATTCGCCATCGACCTGTGTGCCATGGTGCTTGCTTTCCCGCGGGCCGCGTTCCCGGCCGTCGCCGTGTGGGTGATCGGTGGCGGCGAATCCACAGCCGGGGTCCTTACCGCCGCGATTGCCGCCGGCGCCGCGATCGCGTCAATCCTGTCCGGCCCGGCTGGAAGGGTACGGCGCCAAGGATGGGTGGCTGCCTGGGCGGTCACCGCATGGGGCGGCGCGATCGCCATGTTTGGAGTTGTGGTGATCATCGCCGGGCCCACCAAACCCTCCGCGGTGGTGTGGTGGGCACTGATCCTGGCTTGCGCGGCGCTCGCGGTGGCCGGCGCGGCCGATTCGGTCTCCGCTGTCATGCGCGGCACCATCCTCCAATCCGCCACACCCGACCACCTGCGCGGACGCCTCCAAGGGGTGTTCATTGTCGTGGTCACCGGCGGGCCGCGCTTGGGCGACATGATCACGGGAGCGGACTCCGCCATCGTCGGCGAGGGGTGGGCGGCCACGATCGGGGGACTCGCCTGCATTGCCGGCGTGTGGCTGCTCATGCGCTGGCAGCGGGGGTTCGCGCGGTATGACGCGATTCATCCCGTCCCGTAGGCTTGGCTCACCGCACGCAGGGGAGATCACCTACCACATGACTGACCTGATCGATACGACGGAGATGTACCTCCGCACCGTCTATGAGCTGGAGGAGGAGGGAATCGTTCCGTTGCGCGCCCGGATCGCCGAACGGATTGGACACTCGGGGCCCACGGTGTCCCAGACGGTCGCCCGGATGGAGCGAGATGGGTTGGTCAAGGTGCGTGATGACCGCCACCTCGACCTCACCCCCGTGGGTCGCGAACGTGCCACGCGTGTCATGCGGAAGCACAGGTTGGCGGAGCGGCTGCTCACGGACGTGATTGGGCTCGATTGGGCGTATGTCCACGACGAGGCCTGCCGGTGGGAGCACGTGATGAGCGAGGCGGTGGAGCGGCGGCTCGTCGAGGTGCTGGACCGTCCCACGGTCTCCCCCTACGGGAGCCCGATTCCCGCGCTTGGTGAGCTGGGCGTGGATCGCGAGGACATCGCGTTCCTTGCGGGTGTGGAGCGGTTGCACGATGCCGTCCCGGCCGTTGGCAGGCCCGCTGCCCCCGGCCGTGGGGTGGGGTTGCCGCGTGGACCGCGGCCGGCGGGTGCGTCCGGGGGGCCAGTCGGTGGTCCAGGCGAGTCCGGTGGCCCTCACGGGACTGGCCGGGATCGCACAGATCGCCCGGATCGCGTGGTGCGCGTGGTGCGCCTGGGCGAGTCGTTGCAGACGGATCCCGACTTGCTTGCCCGGTTCGCGGCGGCCGGAGCCGTGCCGGGGCAGTCGGTCGCGGTGCGAGTCGATCCCGAACGGTCGGTGTGGCAGCTGGGGGGGAACGGCATCGTCCTCGAACTTGATCGCGATGCGGCGGGGCATGTCTTCGTGACGCGCGAGGGCACGGAATCAGAGGAGTGAGGGGTCCTGAGGGCATGGTGACGCACCGGCATTTCAACGGGTTGAAGACGACGTTGCTGTTCGGCGCGCTCTGGGCGGCGCTGCTGGGGATCGGGGCTCTGGTTGGCGGTGGGCGCTACATTCTGTGGTTCGCCGGATTTGGGGTGTTGACCACGGCGTATTCGTATTGGAATTCGGACAAGATCGCCATCCGCGCCATGCGGGCGCGGCCCGTCTCCGAAGCCGAGCAGCCGGCGATGTTCCGGATTGTGCGTGAGCTGACTGCGCCGCTCGGGGTGCCGATGCCGGCGCTCTATGTCTCGCCGACGGCCGCGCCCAACGCGTTCGCGACTGGGCGCAGCCCCAAGCACGCGGCCGTGTGCTGCACCGAAGGGATCGTGGACCTGCTGTCCGAACGCGAACTGCGCGGCGTGCTTGGCCACGAACTGATGCACGTGTACAACCGGGACATTCTCACCTCGTCGGTGGCGGCGGCCGTGGCCGGCGTCATCACGGCGTTGGCGCAGTTCTTCATGTTCTTTGGTGGCGGGCGTGGATCGCGGGACCGGGACACCGGCCCGCTGGGCGCGATCGCGTCCATCCTGGTGGTGATCCTCGCGCCGATCGCGGCGACGCTGATTCGGCTGGCCATCTCGCGCACCCGCGAATATGACGCGGACGAGGATGGCGCCAAACTCACCGGTGACCCGTTGGCACTGGCCTCGGCGCTGACCAAGCTGGAGCGGGGGATTGACGCCCGTCCGTTGGCGCCGGATCCGAACCTTGAAGACGTCTCGCACATGATGATCGCCAACCCCTTCCGCACCGGCGGGGCGGTCTCGCGCCTGTTCGCGACCCACCCACCCACCAAGGACAGGGTGGACCGCCTGCGCGCGATGGGGCAGGGCTGGGAAGGCTAGCGCCGCCGCTGTTCCGGTTCGGGACACTAGCCGGGCCGGGCCGGCTGCCTGGCACTTGGGGTTCGCGGGGCGGCGCCGATCTGGGAGACGACGATTCCTGCGAGCATGAGGGCCGCGCCACTGTACCCGCGTACGCCCATGTTCTCGCCGAGGAACAGCGCCCCGCCCAGAGCACCGAACACCGATTCCATGGCCATGATGAGAGCGGCATGAGTGGCGATCGCGTCGCGTTGGGCCACCACCTGGAGGGTGTAGGCGATCCCCACAGAGAGTATTCCGGTGTAAGTGAGGGGCACGATGGCGAGCTGGATTCCTGCGAACGGTTCCGCATCCCAGATCAAGGCCGCCAGTGCGCTGCACACCGCGCAACTCAGGAACTGGATCGCGGCGAACCGGAGCCGGGCAAGGCGGCCGGCATAGTAGTCGACGAGGAGAATCTGGGCGGCGAAGCCGACAGCGGAGAGCATGACCAGGCCGTCGCCTGGATGCAGGTGCAGCGTGTCGGTCACCGAGATGAGGTAAAGCCCGCCCACGGCGGCGACGATGCCGGTCACCGTGGGCAACCCCACGCGCTTGCCACGTGCGACAGCCGCCAACGGCACCAGCACCATGTACAGCCCAGTGACGAAGGCGGCGTTACCGGCTGTGGTCTCCGCGAGGGCGGCTTGCTGGAGGCCGGCCGCGACGGCGAGCAGAGCGCCGGTGACCACGCCGGGAACAAGCGCGGCACGCGTTGCCGCGCGCCGGCGGCGTGGGCTGCGACCCCGGAGGCGATCGACGACGACGATGACGATCCCGAGGAGCCCAGCGCCCATCGCGAACCGGATGGCGTTGAACGTGAAGGGCCCCGCGTGGAGCGCCCCGAGGCGTTGAGCCGCGAAGGAGAACCCCCAGATGGCCGCGGCGAGCAACAGCAGTAGCGCGGCTCGAAGGTGCCGGGTGGAGTCAGTCACCGGCACACCGTACACGCGTCGGGACTCCCCACCCGCGGGGTGGAAGTGGCGGGGATGGTTCAGCCGGCGGCGGCCTGGGCCAGGATGGTCGCATGGGCGATGGCGCCGGTCACCTCGTTGTCTTGGCCGAATGTGGCGGTGGTTACCGCGACGCCAGTCGTGGTTGCCGGCTGAGTGTGAGCGCTGATCGCTTGTTGAGCGGCCTGGAGTATCGCGGGAACCGTCGAGCCAACTTCGCCGCCGAGCACGATGACGGCCGGGTTGAGCGCGTCGCACAAGGTGCACAACGTGCGTCCCAAGGTTGCGCCTGCTTCGAGGAAGACACGCGTGGCGGCGGGCTCCGTGATTGAGCCGATGGTTTGGGTCTCGATGGCCGAGGGCGGCATCACGGACGCGAGCGCTCTGCGCAATGCTGACGAGCTGGCCACGGTCTCCAAACACCCGCGGGCGCCACAACGGCACAGGTCGCCGTCCCGGCGCACCGAGATGTGCCCGATCTCTCCGGCGATGCCGATGGCACCCTGTCGCAGCTTGCCGTCGAGCACAATCCCCGCGCCGATGCCGTGGGAGATCTTGACGTAAACGAAGTCGCGGTGCATCCGCCCCGCGCCGCGCCGCAGCTCGGCGAGGGATCCGAGAGAGGCGTCGTTGGCGAGGTGGACAGGGCAGCCGAGGCGTGCCGCGAGTTCGGCGACGGCATCCACGTCGAGCCATCCGGTCAAGGACCGCGGCGGGATGACGGCCCCGGACTCTCGATTGATCGGGCACGGGATTCCCGCGACGGTCAGCTCGGGGGTCGATGCGCCGACCTCGCCCATGAGCTCTGTGGCCATCGCTGCGGCCACGTCGATCGCCCGCGACACCGCATGATCGACATCGTGCTGGGTGCGACGTTGCCTCAGGATCCGTCCACGCGTATCGGACACTGCCACAGCGACGTGCTGGTGCCCAAAGTCGATTCCCACGAGGTTGCCGGGCCGGGTGGGCAGGCGCAACAGTGCTGGTGGGCGTCCCGAGCCGGACCCGGGCCCAGATCCAGTGCCAGAGTCCTCGATCACGCGGTGGTCGGCGAGTAGCCGCGCCACCGCATGGGTGACGCCGCTGCGGGAGATGCCGCACAGGTCGGCTAATTCGTGGCGCGTGACCCCGTCGGGGGCGTTGGCGATGCGCCAGTAGATCTGTTCACGGGTTCGGGATCGGGGGCCCGGCGACGTTGCGGAGCGCTCAGGAATCACGCCGCCGACCCTAACTCAAGGCCAGGTTTTCAGTCAAGATGAGTCGAATATTTCTATGCAATCGTGCGAACCCAGCCGGGGACCTGGTCGATTTAACCATATTGGCTGATGAACAGCGGAAAATCGTGGCCGTCCACGCCGCCGCCGATGGTCGCCTCAATCCACCCGAGGAGGCGTCCCATCGGCTGCGCTCACCGATTCGCAGGCCCTAGGCACACCACCCGATCATGCGAAGCCCGGCGGCCACCGCAGCCGCAGCGATGACCACGACGATGAATGGGGCGCGCCGCCACAGCGCCACGCCGGCGACAACCACCGCGGGTAGGCGTGCGTCCACCACGAGCTCGGTGCCAGTGGTCAGCGTCTGAACCGCAAAAAGCCCCGCCAGGAGCGCCACTGTGACCAGGGCGACGATTGGAGCGAGCCGGGGTTTGGCAAGCCATGATGCGGGCAAGAGGTATCCAGCGAGCTTGAGCGAGAAACACAGCGCGCTCGCGATGCCGACCGTCACCCACATCGCCGTACCGCTCACGTGCTCGCTCCTACTTGTGTGGCCAGGCGCTGGCCCGGACGCCACAGGCCGACCACAATGGCTGCCGCCACAGCACCCAACACCGGTACCCCTGGTGGCGTCACCGGAACGAGCGCGATGGCGATCACTGCCGCCAACCCCGCGGCCATCTGCGCGTCGCGACGCGTGGAGTTGGGGTGAACGCTCGTCACGGCGGACGCCGAGGCGTGTGGTTCATCGGCAAGAGCTAGACGTGGCCACAGCAGGCCAAGGAACGCCGCGGATGCGGCGGCGTCGAGACCCCACGCACGGGGGTCGCCCATCGCATCGCCGGCGAGCGCCCCGGCCAGGGTCAAGACATTCCAACACACCCAAACGCCGAGGCCAGTCCGCCAAAACCCGGTTCTCGCGGCCTCAGGCGTCACCTGTGCTCCCGCCACGCCTGTCGATTCGTCGATGGTCAGATGCGCCGCCGCTAGCCGGCGAATCCCCCGTGCGCCTGTCAGCGGACTCATCTGGAGCCCATACAGGCCGTTGCGGACACCGAGAAGCGCGGCGGAGGCGACCGCAGCCGCCACCGACCCTCCCGCGCCGATCACACCCACCAGAGCGAACTGCGATGCTCCGGAAAACAACACGGCCGAGAGCACCATGGTGTGAGCCACGGACAGTCCACTCGCCACAGCCAAGGCGCCGAAGGAGATCCCATACAGCCCCGTCGCGACCGCCACGCTGAGTGCCTGGCGTACGGCCGTCCGATCGTGGCGTCCCGCTGCACGGCGGGACTCGCGTGGGGCTCGGCCCGTTGGCGTCGGGCGCCTGGCCCTGGCCATCCTTATGCCTCATCCACGTGTTCGGCGAGCTCGAACCAGCGATCCTCGGCGGCGTCGATCTGGGCTTGGACCGCGCCCGCATCCTCGGCGAGTTTCGCGATCCCGAGGTAGTCCGCCTGGTCGTGGCAGGCCATCGCCGCGTGAAGGTTGGCCACCTGGGTGCGCAGTTTGGTGAGCTTGCGTTCGATGGCGTTCACCTCCTTGCGTGCCGCCCACACGCGGGCGCCGGCGCTGTCAGGCCGCTCGGCCGCGCCATCGGCCGCTCCCACACCAGCAACGAGGTCCAAGTACTCCTCCACGCCACCGGGCACCATCCGGAGGTGACCGTCGACGATGGCGTATTGCTGGTCGGTGACGCGTTCCATCAGATAGCGATCATGGGTGACCACGAGCAGAGTTCCGGGCCAGGAGTCCAGGAGGTCCTCCATCGCGGCGAGCATGTCGGTGTCCAGGTCGTTGCTCGGCTCGTCGAGGATCAGCACGTTGGGCTCGGCCATGAGCACCAACGCGAGTTGGAGGCGGCGACGCTGACCACCCGACAGGCGGGCGATAGGCGTGCGCATGTGTTCGGTCGCGAATCCGAGCCGCTCCAGAATATGGCCGGGGGTGAACTCGTCACCCGCGCGTGTGGCGGTGGCATCCCGTCCGCCGCCGGTCCAGCCGAGCGACTGGCCGGCCTGGTAGGCGGCCTTGTGGCCGGCGATCACCTCGTCCGCGCAGAGGTCGCCGACGAGGTCCAGCTCGGCCCCTTCCTGCGCCAGGGTCGCCACCCGGACCGTCTTGCCGATCTTCACCCGTCCGCCCACCGGCGGGAGTCGGCCGGCTATCACCGCGAGCAGAGTCGACTTGCCTGCGCCGTTGGCTCCGAGGATCCCGCTGCGTTCGCCCGGCCCAATCAGCCAGGTGACGTCATGGAGCACTGGGGGACCGTCATCGTAGGCAGCAGACATGTCCACGACGTCGATCACGTCCTTGCCGAGACGCGCGGTGGCAAGCCGGGTCAATTCCACCGAGTCGCGGGGTGGGGGCTCGGCGGCGATCAGGGCAGCGGCTGCATCGAGGCGGAAACGGGGCTTGGACGTGCGAGCCGGTGCCCCGCGCCGCAGCCAGGCAAGCTCCTTGCGCATGATCCCGCGCCGCCGTGCCTCGGCTGCTGCCGCCTGTCTGTCGCGTTCCACGCGCGCGAGCACGTAGGACGCGTAGCCGCCATCGAACGGTTCGACACGCCCATCGTGTACCTCCCACGTGGAGGTGCACACGGCGTCGAGAAACCATCGATCGTGCGTGACCACGGCAAGGGCTCCCACCGTGGGCGGCCATCGTGTCCCGAGGTGATCCGCGAGCCACGCGATGGCCTCCATGTCGAGGTGGTTGGTCGGCTCGTCGAGGAGAAGCACATCGTGGTCGCCCGCGAGGACGCCCGCCAGGGCAACCCGTCGGCGCTGCCCGCCGGACAGGGACTCCAGGGGCGTTGTCAGGTCCAGATCGCCGACAAGTCCGGCCAGGATCGCGCGAATCCTCCCCTGGGTGGCCCATTCGTGTTCCGGTCCCTCCCCGACGATCACGCTGCCCACCGTGGTCCTCGGCGCTGCGGACGTGGATGGCTGGGCTGTCGTCGGCGGGGTGGTGATAGACAAGCCCGATTGGGGGAGAAACCCAACGCTCAAACCTCCGCGATGGGTGACTCGGCCCAAGTCCGGCTGGCGCCGGCCGGCGAGGAGTTCAAGAAGCGTGGTCTTGCCGTCGCCGTTGCGGCCGACAATCCCGATCCGGTCGCCCGATTCGATACCCAAACTGGCGCCGTCGATGATGGCGCGACCCTGGTAGGCAATGGTGAGCGCTTCGGCTCCAAGCAGGTGCATCGTAGGTCTGAGTCTCCGGCTATCCCGTGACGGTCGGGGGAGTGGACGATCGACGGGGTTCGGTGGAGATCGACATGTCCGTCAGGACCGGGCTGCGTTCCATGCTCCGCAGACCGTTCCAGCCGAGGTTGGTCAGGTGGGCGGCGACGGTTCGTTTGTCCGGAGTGCGCTCCTCCAACCACCACTGGCCGGTGAACGCGATCATGCCCACCAGCATCTGCGCATAGATTTGCGCGGTGGAAGGATCCAGGTCCCGGCGGGCAAACTGCTCGGCGAGTAGGTCCTCGACGTGGGTGGCGATATCGCCGAGCATCGAGTGGAAGGGGCCCGTCGCCTCGGCGACCGGGGAATCGCGGACCAACACGCGGAACCCGTCCTCGTTGTTCTCGATGTAGTCCAAGAGAGCGAGTGCGGTACGTTCGACCACCGCGCGCGGGTGCCCGGGTGAACGCAGCGAAGTGGTCAACGCACCCAGCAGAGCGGCGATCTCACGGTCCACCACCACCGCATAGATGCCTTCCTTCCCGCCGAAATGCTCGTACACCACGGGCTTGGAGACGCTGGCACGGGTCGCGATCTCCTCGACACTGGTGCCCTCGAATCCTCGCTCCCCGAACAGCGAACAGGCGACGGTGAGGAGTTGCTCACGTCGCTCGCTCGCGGTCATTCGGGCGCGCTGATTGGAGCTCGATGCGGTGGCCATGACGTCAATCATGCCGCACAGTCCGCGACCCGCTCCGCCTCCAGGACTCGAACCTAGACCGCAAGGCTCCAAAGGCCTGCATGCTGCCATTACACCAAGGCGGAATGTTGGGGCGCTCCGATCAAGCCAGCGGGCCCGCAGTCGTCAAGTGTGCCACGCCATGCACTAGCCTGTCTCCGGCCGCGTCGCCGATGGCGGCGCCCGGCATTGGTCCGAGGGAAGGGAGCGGCACCGCGATGCGACGCCATGACCGCGACGTGAGTTCGCCTGACGAGATCGAACGGATTCTCCAGGGGTGCGCCATCGGGCGTCTCGGCTTGATGGATGGCGACGTCCCCTACGTAGTACCCATGCACATGGTGTACCAACGGGACGGGGAACGGTTCACCGTCTACTTCCATGGCGCGAGCGCGGGGCACAGGGGCGATCTCATCGGCGAGGGTGCACCGGCCAGCTTCGAGGTGGACCGGATGCTCGGAGTGAGCCCCACGGACGATCCGTGCAACACCACCACCTACTACGAGAGTGTGATGGGCCGCGGCTGGATCGAACCGTGCCGGGATCTTGCGGTGAAGCGCCAGGCCCTGACCCTGTTTGCCCAAAGGTTCACGCCGCATCTGGATAGCGACTTCTCTGCCAAGCCCGTGGACTTCGTCGCGGTACTGCGGCTACGCGTGGACTCGGTGACCGCCAAGCGGAACGCTCCGCCTTCGGATGCGCCCACGGCCGGTTGAGGAAGTTATACAGCCGGCCCCCGCGGTCCTCATCGCCCCAGTATGACGCGGGGGTTCGGCTGCACCACCAAGTCAAGCGCATCGCGCGGCATTGCACACCCCTTCGCGCAGGTGATCCCAGTCACATCCAGATTGGGCCCCAAATCGGTCCGCCCCCGCCGATCTCGCCGAACCGACATCAGCCTGGACAGGACAGTGGACACATAGTGGCGAGCAGGTGGTCCCCGGAGAGGTCACCACCCGTCAACTCGTGGTCGGACGCTACCGGGCAGCCCCACCCGAAGACGTTCCCTACCTGGTGGAACGCCTTTGCGAGTGGATCAACGTCTTCCTCAACGTTGCGGATTCCTCCGACGCCACCCACGAGGTCCGCTTTGTTCACACCTTCTACGCCGCGGTCCTGGGGCATCTATATGTCGCCTGGATCCGCCCCTTCGGCGACGGCAACGGACTCACGGCGCGGGCACTCGAGACCGCCGTCCTCGCGAATTCGGGGCCCGTCTCGTGGCTGTCGAGCCAGCTCCTGTCGAACCACTACAACGCCACGTGCGCCGTCTACCACCGCCGCCTCGACGCCGGATCCGCGACGCAAGGGGGACCGGAGGCGTTTATTCGCTACGCGGCCGAGGGCTTCGTTGACCAACTCCGTGAGCAGATCGCGACGGTCCGCGCGATGCAACGCGGGTTGGCCTGGGTCTCCTACGTCCATGACGTGTTCGCGCAGGAGACACACGGCGAGGCATCTCGGCGCCGGCGCGACCTGTGTCTTGTCTTGCTTTGCCGGAGGGTGAGTCCACCTGAGGGTGCGCCAATCCCGCCCGCAGCGCCACGAGCAGTACCAAACCCGCGCCAACAGACCATCAGGCACGCTGTTGGCACGGGTCCGGCACACCCCTGGATATGGCCACTCCCAGACCAGGGCCGTGTGAACCCTGCTGGGTCTTGTGGAGACTCGTGTTAGGTCGAGTCGGCCTGGTGGCTGACTCGTGTGTGATGGTACTCCTGTTCGTGTTCGTCTGGTGGCCGGTACCCGATGGATGAGTG
>JAISBQ010000338.1 GCA_031266115.1 Bifidobacteriaceae bacterium | reverse complement strand
CCCCGCGACCGGATCATGTCGTTGGAATGGACCGGCCCCTCCAGAACATCCTGGGCGGTGAAACCGGGCTGGTGGCAGGGCTTCGCCGAACCGTCCGCCATGTACAGACGTGTGGGAATCCCCTCCTGCCATCCGTAGCCCAAGTCGCCGGTCGGTGTGTTCAGGGACCATCCGGCCCCGCACATCGTCGAGGTGTTCTGGGCGTGAGGATAGGCATCGTTGTCCGGGTAGGTGGTGCGGTCTGTTGGATCGGCCAACTCGAAGTCGCTCCAATACAGGTAGTCCGAGGGCGCGGGCACCGCCACCCGTGCGCGCAGAGTCCGATAAACGGTGTGGCGGCCATGTCCGCCTGAGGCTGCGGCAGCCGCGGAGGAGCGGCCGGTCGATTCGATGAGCACCGATTTGCGTTCCAGGTCCACGTCGACGATCTCGTAGTGGAACTGCGGGCGGTCGAATGTCGTGGCATCGGTGGAGCCGTCTGGTGCCACCCAACCCGTGGGGGTGGAGGTGTCCCAGCCGCACAGAGTCGCAACAAACACGATGGGCTCAGGCGTGGGTGCGGCGGGGTTCTCGCAGTACGCTCCGTCGCGGTCGCCGGGAATCGCCAGGTAGTCGGGGTTCATGCGCAGGCGGGTGAGGAAGTCGTGGATGCCGGACTCGGCAGCTCGCAGGGCACGGCCGGAGTCCTGTTCATGGCGTGCGCGGCGAGTCGAGGTTGTCACGAAGGTGGCGGTGGTCGCCGCCATCGCCATGACCATGAAGAACGAGACGATCACCACCACCGCCGACACTCCGTCATCGCACCTGGGGGCTCGCCGCCGCCGGGGAAGAGCTCTCATCGCTCAGAACTCCTTCCACTGGGTGAGGTGGAACCGCCGGATGACCGTCGAGGGGGCCGGCCGGTCCGTGCCGGCCGACACCTCATCGCCGATGGCGACAGTCGCCTCCACCGAACCGATGTCACCGAGCGCGGAGTGGGGATTGGTCAGGCGGTCGCTGTCGGGCCCGCGGGAGTAGTAGTCGAAGACCTCGGTGGTCACGTGCCGGGCGATCACGGTGCTCGATGCCTGCTCGCAGGGCGAGGAGTCAGGATCGGGTGGCGTCTCGGATACCGCCAGGACCATGCGCGAGTCCTCGCAACGTTCCGCTGTCACCACGGCGAGGGCTGAGGCCGCCGGGGTCTCCTGGACCGCATGGGAGTCGAGGGCCACAGGGGTGTCGAGGGCCGCCCAAAACACGATGCGGTCCGGTCCGGCATGGACGATGGCGGTCGTTCGGTTTGCGTCATCGATCGCCGATGGTGTCGTGATCCTGTCGAGAGCGGTGGCCAACTCGGCCATCCCGACACGGGCCTCGTCGGTGTCTCGTCCGCGCACGAGGGTGGAGTGGTTGGTTCCCATGAGGGAGATCGCCATGCTGGCGACCAAGAGCAGCACCATGGCGAGCATGAGGCAGGTCACGGAGAGTTCGACAAGGGTCATGCCCGCGTCGCGGCCGGGTCGATGGCGCTTAGTCATTCGCTGTCCACCTCCTGGCTGGGGGCGCCGGGGACTCGGGATCCTCGGGCACGGAGGGTGGCGACGGGGTGTCGCAAGGATCGTCGGGCGCGATAGGGGAGCCAGCGGCGTAGTCCGACCCGTCGTGGCGTCCGCAATCGGCCACGATGTCCGGGGGCTGAGTGGAGGGCGGCTCCGATGGACCGGAGGGTGCCGCCGTAAGGGTGACCTCCCTCAGCGTTCCTTCCGCGACGGTGACTGTCAGCGATTCCCCTGAGGAGAGAGACACCGTGTAGGTGCCTGGATACAGGTCTGGGATCGTGGCGAGGCCGGCGTTGATGGATACCTGGAACGGTTCGCCCATCCCGTTGAGCGGTTCGACGTTGACGGCGTGGATGAGAGCGGACTGGCCCACCACCCGCACCGCGAGACTGCTCGCCTTGTCGTAATTCTCGAATCTCACGCGTTCGAGCTGCCGGGGGCCTGACACGGTGACATCCCGGCTGGGCCGAGGCTGACGGTCGGATGACACGTACGTCTCACCGGTGGTCCCGGACCCCTCGAGCCACACCCGGTAGGTTCGGCCACCGTCGTCGGGGGCAGCCACGGTGAAGGTGGCGCACCCGGGGGGTTGGGTGAGCGCTTGGCCGATGACCAGGCCGCTGGAATCCTCCAGGGACACGCTGATGCCCTCTCGCGGGACTCCTCCTGTCAGGGGCGAGCCGAGCACGGCGACGGCGATGACCGACTGGTCGGCGTCTAGCTCGCCGAGGACTACCCGCTGGTGAGGAGCGAAGACCTGCGAGACCGTCTCCGGCTCGGTGCCGCCCATGTCCTCCCAGCGGACCGTGACGGTGACGAGGGTCGCGAAGAACTGTCCATCCGCCTGAGGGCTGCCGGCCGTTCCCGAATCGCACAGGCTGGCATTGCCAACGGTGTGGAGTGCCGCCTGAACGGATGTCGAATACGCGACGCCGTCCACCACGTAGCCCTGCCCGGGGGACGCTGCGACGTCCAGGGGATGAGGGTCGTCGAGGCTCCCACCGGCAGCATCGACAGCGGCGAGGAGGTCTCCCGCACCCGACGGGGAGGCGGTGATCTGTTCTTCGGCAAACTCGAGTTCACGCTGAGCGAGGCTCGCGGCTGCCACGCGTGCCCGGTTGTGGACGCCGTGTCGCTGCGTTGACGCGATGGCGGTGAGGCTCGCCAGGGAAAAGATGGACAACAGGACGATCGACAGGACAACTTCGACGATGGTCACGCCGGCATCCGATCCGACGCGTGGGCGCTTCCGGGGGCGCATATCCCCTCCTGATGGGGCGAGTGGGGCGATGGAGGTTCATGACGGGCCGTGACGGCCGGACCGGCGTGGCGGGCAGGGCCCTGGCGGTGGGCGGGCACGGCGCCTCGCCCACCGCCAGCACATGCGTCACATCGCGGCCGTCTGGCTCATGAGGTGGCTGGGGCCGGTGTCGGACCCGTGCACGAGCCCTCCTGGAGTCCGTGCGTGGAGGAGTAGAAGAAGTCGTGAATCCTGCCCTCTGGGTTGGTGAGACCAACGCACCAGCTTGCGCCTGAGGCGCCGGTGGCACTGCCGTCGGCATCGGTGAGGGTGATCGCGCCGCCAGTGCCAGTGCCTGAGACGTTGGCGGAGACGTTGCCCACCTTGTCGTCGGCGACGGTCAGAGTGGCGCCTGCGGCGCCCATGAGGTAGGCGTTCTCGTCGATCGTGATCTGTGGGAGGTCGTCGTTGTTGTGGTCGACAAACCACGTGACGAGCTCCTTGCCGAGAGTCTCGACATCGCTGCGTGTGGCCCCATCTTGGGCCTTCTCGCGCTGCGACAGGAACATCGGGATGGCCACGGCGGCCAAGATGCCCATGATGATGATCACGATCAGGAGCTCCACCAGGGAGAACCCCTGGTCAGACTGGCGCTGAGAGCGCCACATGCGGTCCATCATTGTGTCAATCCGTTCTGTAGCTGGTGGTCGGTAACCCGTCTCGGGGCGAGTCCGGGCCTCCCAAGGCCTGTCCACGGGCGTATGCCCACGTGGGCCGACGTGCCACGCCGGTGTGAAACACCCACGCGAGGGGTCCTATTCCCTCCGTCCTGGCTGTTCCACAACGGCGCGGCCGCGATGGCCTCGGTGTGCCCAATCGCTTGGCGAGAAGCGCACGGCTGTGGCGCGGGCTCCCGCGGAATCCCCCGACTCCGATCAGGCACTCGATGGCAACGCACCAATCGGTTGAAACCATCCCCCGTACCGTATGTGATGGTCGTCAACCGTCGATGGGACCGTAGTAACCCTCATTCCCGCCATGTGTCAGAGCCGTCTCTTCGGGCCATGGCGGCCCCGTGATCAGGCATAACGCTTCGCACACAGCGAAATGGACGCCATCGGCGCCGTGCGCGGGTCGCCAGCGCGCCCGCGGCGGGACCAACGGCCCACGGTTGCAGCGAGCGGATCTGGCATGAGGGACAGGAGGCGAGTAGAAACCCTCAACGACGCGGCGAGGGTCGTGGCGACGTGAGCACGGGCCACCGGGGTGTCCCCGTCTGGGACCCTGTCACCCAGGCGCGCCACACGGCGAACACATGGCGAAGAATCTCTGCAGCGGTGAGTATTACTCCCTGGTCAGGGCGCCGAACGGGCACCGGCTGGCGCGCGTCCGGCGCCGGAGACACCGGCGCAACGGCGGCTTCGAGGCAGTCGCGATCGCAAGTAGCAGTGAGAATCATTCTCGTCTATGCTGGGTTCGCCCTACACATCCACGCACTGACAAGGAGAAACGCGGTTCACCGGCGCCGAGGCACCGTCTGCCGCCGGCGCACACAGTGTGAGCCGCCACACATCACATGGATTCACCACACGGCACTCACCACATTCCCGCACCCATGTGGGGCCGAACGCACCAGCGCAATCTGACCGCCTGGCTCCGTCTGATCTTCCATCACCCCCTGACCCTGCGACTCCGCCTCACGCGTGAGGCTCTTCGCGCACCGAGACTGTCACCCACCGATTCATCGCACGCCCCCTCGCGCCCCGGCCCGCTGACACGACGGCGTTCGATGTGGCGCCTGGCCTGTGCCGCGGCAGCGGCACTAGGTCTCACACTTGCTGCTGGGTGTTCCGGGACACCGGAGCCGGCGGACAAGGCGGGGGAGGCGGCGTCATCGTCGGCGGACGTGGCGACCGAGGGGGCAGGGGCGGTCGACACGCCGCCTGAAACCGGCGATCTCACTAGCGACGCCGCTGAAACCGCGGCGGTGACGCCGCGCGTCGCGATCACCTACGACGGCGGAATCCAGGTCCGCGACGCGACCACCCTGGACTTGGTGGCGGACATTCCGCTCGACGGCTACCTGCGCCTCAATCCGGCAGGCGATGGGCGTCACGTGTTCGTCACACTGGCCGAGACCGGCTTCCGCCTGCTCGACCTCGGCGTATGGGCCGTCGGCCACGGCGACCACGACCACTACTACGCAGCCACCCCGGTCCTCACCGACATCGTGTTTCCGGCAACCGGTCCGGGGCACGTGGTTCCTCACGATGGCCACACCGTGCTATTCGACGACGCCACCGGGCACATCGCGATCCTCGACGCCGAAGAGCTGGGCGACGAGGGACACGCGATGATCCGCGAGTACCAGGCGGCCAGCCCCCACCACGGCGTCGCAGTCGAACTGCCCGACGGAACCCTGCTGGTGTCCGAGGGGACGCCTGAAGCCCGCTCGGGAGCCATAGCACTCGATGCCACGGACACCCAGGTTGGCACCAGCGACGAGTGCCCAGGCCTGCACGGCGAGGCCGTGTCCGCGGGCGAGGCCGTCACATTCGGCTGCGCGGATGGGGTGCTGATCTACCGAGACGGCGCGTTCACCAAGGCTCCGGCGCCGGCACCGGTCGGCAGCACGAGCACGATGGTGGGAACCGAAGGGTCACCCATCGCGCTGGGCAACTACACCGTCGCCGATGCCGGTCCCTCCGAGCCGCCGCGCGTCGCCGTCGTGGACACCGTCGCCGGAACCGAGCGACTCATCGAGCTCCCTGCGCCGTACGGTTCCCGGTCGCTGGGCCGGCTCGACGACGGCACCGGGCTGGTGCTCGGAACCGATGGGGCGCTGCACGTACTCGACGTCGACGCCGCCACGGTGACCGGCTCGTATCCAGTGATCGACCCGTGGGAGGTACCGGAAGACTGGACCGCCCCAAGCCCCAAGCTCATGGTGCTGGAAGGAATGGTCTACATCGTGGACACGACAGCCAAGGCCCTCGTGGTGGTAGACCCGGTCACCGGCGAGATCTGGAAGACCGTGGACCTGGGCGTGGTGCCCGGCGAAATGGCCGGCGTGGCTGGCGACGGCCCTGGCGCCCACGATCACGAGGGTGAAGAAGAAGGCGAGACCCACGACGACGAGGAAGAGGCGGACTAATGCCCCTCGCCGACCGAGCGCGGCCGGCGAGGGTGGCGTCGAGGCCCGTGCGACAGCCGCCGGCGGCCAAGCCTAGGCGGCAAGCACGGCTCGCCAACACGGTCCTCAAGCCCGTGCCCCAAGCCCAGGCGGCGAGGGCAACCTGACCGCCGACGAGTAGCCCCATATGCCGCGCGGTGGATGCGAAGGCGAGAGCGCATCCGCTGCGCACAACGCCGGGGCTCGGTGTAGCACAGGGAGCTGCTCCCCCCACGGCCCTCTCCACCGCACCGAGCCCCGGCGTAGACGTCGAGTTTCAGGTTTTGGGGCTGAAATCGGCCCCATGGGCCCTGGAACCTGAAACTCGGCGCAGGATCCGGCCGCCCACATCGTCGAGTTTCAGGTTTTGGGGTCAGAACGCCCGTCCCAGGCCCGCAAACCTGAAACTCTCTAATGGTGGGTGGCTGGCCTGGGGCTGGCTGGTTGGGTTGGTGTTCGCGGCGTGTTGCCATGGTGTGTGGTGGCGTGGCGGGGATGCTTGGCG
>JAISBQ010000336.1 GCA_031266115.1 Bifidobacteriaceae bacterium | reverse complement strand
TTACGACAACCAGGGCTACATGAACACCGGTGCCCAGCGTTCTTCAGCAACACCGCCGGCCACCCGCACGGCCACGACGCCCGCAGTGGGGCGGGACCCCGGGGCGCCGTTCGGGCAGGGCAAGTCCGTGCCGCGGATCGCCATGGCGCACGACATTCCGTATGTCGCTACGGCCACGGTCGCGGACCTGCGAGACCTGGAGGCCAAGGTTCGCACCGCGATGTCCCACCGTGGGGCGCGTTATCTGCACGTCCTGGTCACGTGCCCGCTCGGATGGGGCACCAAGGCCTCCGATTCGATCCTCATGGCCCGGCTCGCGGTGCGCTCCGGCCTGTTCCCGGTGTTCGAGGCCGAGTACGGGGAGGTGACCGCGACCACACCCATCCGGGATCGGGTGCCCGTGGAGGAGTACCTCCGGCCGCAGCGGCGCTTCGCCCACTTGTTCGGACCGCGCGGTGACGAGGTGGCGCTCGAACGCATCCGCCGGATGGCCGAACGCAACATCCGTACCTACCACCTGTGTCCTCGGGAGGTGTGAGCAATGACCGTTGTTCCCCCCGGATTGAGCGCGCCGGCCGGCACGTCCGCCGCGTACCTGACCGGTTCATGGCGGACCGAGCGCCCGGTCTACGTCAACCTCCTGCCCCCGTGCTCGGCGGCGTGCCCCGCCGGGGAGGAGATTCAGGCGTGGCTCTATCGGGCCCAAGCCGGTGCCGAAGGGTACGAGGCGGCCTGGCGGGTACTCACGGCCGACAACCCGTTCCCGGCCGTGATGGGCCGGATCTGCTACCACCCATGTCAAGCTGCGTGCAATCGCGGCGGTCTTGATGAGACCGTGGGTATCAACGCCGTCGAGCGGTTCCTCGGCGACGAGGCGATCCGCCAAGGCTGGACGTTTGCGCCGCCCGCGCGCGAGACCGGCACGAAGGTGCTGGTGGTGGGCTCGGGGCCGGCCGGTCTGTCCGCCGCCTATCACCTACGCAGGGCGGGCCATGACGTCATCGTCCGCGAATCGCAGGAAGCACCAGGCGGGATGCTGCGGTTCGGGATTCCCGCCTACCGATTGCCCCGTGACGTACTTGATGCCGAGATCGCCCGGTTGGAGGCCATGGGCATCCGGATCGAGTGCCTTTCCCGTGTGAGCGATCTGGAGGCTGAGGCTGCCGCCTACGATGCCGTGATCGTGGCCGTGGGTGCCGGGGTGGGCGCTCATGTGGACATTCCCGCTGGTCACGCAGCGAAAGTGCTCGATGCCGTGTCCGTGCTGCGCGATGCGGCCGCCGGGGATCGTCCGATGCTTGGCCGGCGCGTCGTGGTCTATGGCGGGGGGAATACCGCGATGGACGCGGCCCGCACCGCCGTGCGGTTGGGTGCCGAGGACGCCGTGGTGATCTACCGCCGCACGCGCGAGCAGATGCCCGCTCACGAGTCGGAGTACCGCGACGCCACAAACGAGGGCATCCGTGTCACATGGCTGTCCACCATCGCCGAGGTGGATCAGGGTCGCGTGGTGATTGAGCGGATGGAATTGGACGATGACGGCCGGCCCCGCCCGACCGGCCAATTCGACGAGGTAGAGGCGGACACGGTGGTCCTGGCGATCGGCCAGGAGACGGACCTATCGGTGCTGGATGGGGTGGCGGGGATCCAGGCCGAACGAGGCGTTATCGCCGTAGATTCCCACTTAATGACCGCCCGGCCAGGTATCTTTGCCGCCGGCGATGCCGCGCCAGGAGACCGCACGGCGACCGTCGCCATCGGCCAGGGGAAGCTGGCGGCGCGGAACGCCGACGCCTACCTGCGGGGTGTGGAACATGAGGCACCGACGCGGGTGGCTGAGGCGACCTTCGACCGGCTCAACACGTGGTACTACTCCGACGCCCCGCTTCAACACCGGCAGGAGCTGGAGGCGGCCCGGCGGGTGTCTGGATTCGAAGAAGTGGTGCGGGGCCTGGATGCCGATTCGGCGCTGTTCGAAGCCAGGCGGTGTATGTCTTGCGGCAACTGCTTTGAGTGCGACAACTGCTATGGGCTGTGTCCGGATGACGTCATCGTCAAGCTCGGTCCTGGCTTGCGCTACGAGATCGACTACGACTATTGCAAGGGCTGCGGCGTGTGCGCTGCCGAATGCCCGTGCGGCGCCATCTCGATGGTCCCGGAGCAACGGTAGGTGGTTGGGGGCGGGAAAGGGGAGGTCGGACGCGTCAGGGGAGGGGCGTGAAACCCTCTCGTAGAGCCGCGACGCGGAGGTCGTTGTTGAAGCACGCGAAGTGGGAACACTGGGGATCCGCTGTGCGAACGGCCGCCGCGGTGGCGAGGTGGACAGCATCGTAGGCCCTCAATCCGTGGATCCCTGTGGCTCGTGCGGCGGCATCGAGAATGGCCGGAGTCAGTGCAACGGGCGCGAGACAGCCCGCGGCCCCAAGGAAGTCGTCGTCGAATGCGCGCAACAGGTGGACGACGCCGGACGCGGTCAGTGCTCCCATGCGGTGTTTCCGCCATAGGGCCGCAGGAACCTCGACGCGAGCCAACTCCGAAACGTACATGGCGTTCAATTCGCGTATCTGAACAGCACCGGATTCGTCGGCATAGAGCTTGACGATGGCGGAGCTGTCGGCAAACACCATCACCAGCGTTCGCCCCGCCCATCCGCCACGATGTCGGCGGCAGACCGATCGCCTTGGCCCGCCTGTTTGCGTGCCGCCATGAACGCGTCCGCTGGCGGTTGGCCTGGCGCCGGCCTGTCGGTGCCGGCCAGCAAGCCGGCCGCGTGCAAGCGCGCTCGCATCCGCGTGCCCGGTGGGTCTTGCTCGTCTTCGGCGACCGCTGTGGCGGCGAGCCTGGTCAGCCACTCGTTCATGGAGAGCCCCTGATCCTGCGATGCGGCGCGGATCTGCCGGATAAGTGCTTCTGGTGCTCGCCATGTGACCTGATGCATGCCTGCATGCTAGCGGGCATCGCTCCCTTCCGGCGATTTGAGGGTTGACAAGGTGTGTCCGCGGGGTGATGCTGAAGCGTTGCGAGGGGGAGTCGGCTTTGAAGGCATCGTTGCCTCACGTCGTGTTCGCCCTGTCCCGTCATCCACAGCGGTGTGGTGCGGGCGGGTGCCACGCTGCCAGACCGACGCCCAGTCGCCGTGCCCCTCTCGCGTACGTCTGCGCGCCGTGGTGGCGCATGGGACCATGTCCGCCACTGCGCCAGTTTTGATTCCGCTGACTGGGAAGGGCAAGACTGACAATGACACACAAGCGCACCACAGCGATGATGGCGGCAGCAACGTTGCTGCTGACTGGCGCCATCGTCTCACCGTTGGGGGGTGGGGTCTCCGTTGCGAAGGTCCCCGACCTCAACACCAGCTACCGCATGACAATCACCGATGATCCGGCCAACACCCTGTGCGCGTTCACGTGGATGGGGACCTGCTATGGCGGGAACGTCAACTACGACTATCTGACGTACCCTGGCTTCGATGTCTTCATGTACAACAACGGGTACAACGGGGTGTTCGGCGACGAGCATCTCAGCGGCATCACCATGACACTGCACGGTCAACGGATCGCGGGGAACGGCGACATTCACCTGTTGCCTGTTCCCGAGCAATGGGACGCGGCGGCTCCGGCATCGTCGGCACCCATCGCCGCCAATGCGGCGTTCCCGCGTGACCTCGACTACGCGACCAACACGATCACGCTGCCCATGCGGTACCGGTATGACGCCACCGCGGGTGCGATCCGCGACATGAACTACGATCTGGTGGCCGTGCCCGAACCCGGCGGCGTGGTACTGAAGGTGATACTGCAAAGCGATCTTCCGGGCGAACTGGCCGGTTCGGCCGCGTTCAATCTCGAGTTCATCCCGTCGCTCTACATGACCAAGAGCTATCAGGTTGATACCGACGGCAACGGAGCGTACGACGGCTTCTCCACATTCCCCCTCGCCCCGGAGGACCCGATGGACGAGGACTGGCCACGGCCGAACCTCGTGGGCAACGCGTGGTACGTGGATCAGTGGAACACCGAGAAGGGCGACGCTCAGCCGAGCCCATTCGCTCAGGGGTACAAGTTCAACCTCGCGCCGGAGGACATCGGCTCACACGTCTCAGTCGAATCCAAGAGCCTGCTGTCCATCTACGACGGCCGGAACCGTTCGCAGAACGGATGGTTCACCATGAGTTCCGCCATCCCGACAGGCTCGAAGGCTGGCGATACGGTGGCCGAGTGGCATATCCAGGCCCCAGTTCAGCGTGATTGGGTCCGCCCCACCTCGATTGCCCACTCCCAGGCCGGCTACGCGCCTGGGCTGGAAAAGGTGGCCGTTATGGAGATCGATGCTCACGAGACCAGCGCTCCGAACACAGCGGCACTGAAGGTCCTGGGGGCAGACGGCACCTACACCACCGCCTACGCCGGCCCGCTCGGCACGGCCCGCAAGTGGGCGAGGTTCAACTACCGCGACTTCGACTTCTCCCACGTGACCGCGCCCGGGTTGTACGTCATCGAGTACAACGGGGTGACCACCGATCCGTTCCCGATCGACGATGGCGCCTACTCGGAGACGTGGCAGTCCAGCCTCAGCGGCTTCCTCGCCACGGCGATGGACCACATCGAAGTCCGCCAGGGTTACAAGATCTGGCATGGTGCCTCCCACATGGACGATGCCCGTATCGCCGAGGCGTACCCAGGTTCCGTGGTTAACCCGGACACCAACCAGATTCCGTGGTTCGACGGCAAGCAGGTCCCCATGACACTGCCCCAGATACTTCAGGACCAGGGCTATGGTCTCGGCGACCGAATCCCAGGTGTGGCGCAAGGCGGGTGGTACGACGCGGGCGACTTCGACATCGAAATCAGCCGCAACTACTCCGTGCTGCGTGACCTGGTGTATAACGCTGAGGCGTTCGACAACATGAACGGTTACGACACCCTGGCCGTCGAGTGGGACGAAGACACTGGCGGCACGGTCGAGATGCAACGTCCCGACGGGGTCCCCGACATCGTCCAACAGGTGAAGCACGGAGCGATGGCGATTCTGGGGCTGTATGAGAACGTGGGCTTCGCGTCGGGCTCGCTGGAGGTGCCGACACTGCGCCAGTACACGCATCTTGGCGAGGGCGCCACCGACACCGATGGCTTCATCTACGATCCGAGCCTTGGGGAGAACGATGTCGTGGAACGGGTAGATCCCGCCGACGGCAAGAAGAAGGTCTACTCGGGCAAGAATGACGACCGGGAGCTGATGAGCACCGCAAACGCCATTCCGACGTCCAACCTCGGCGTCGTCTCCGTGGGTCTGGCGGGCGCCGCCAACGTGACCAGGGACTTCTATCCGGAGTTCGCCGATGCGTGCTTGGACGCGGCGAAGGAGATCTGGGCCGATCACGGGGCATGGGCTCTGACTCAGGCAGGACAGCGAGCCAACACGTTCAACACCCTCGTGCAGTTGATGCTCGCCACCGAAGGAACCGCTGATTACGGTACCTATAGGGCGGCGATGGACCAACTGCTCGCCCAGGCCAATCCCGGCGACAATCCGTTCACCACGATCGTGCCGATCGCGAGCGGCTATACCTACTCCGCCGTGTTCGTGATGGATCTCATGGACCAGACCTTCCGGGACAACGTCATCGCGGCGGTCGACGCGACAGCGCCCACCACGTATGCGCCGGTCCCGAACTCCCCCTTCGGGCTGCCTGACAGCCTGACATCCACCTGGGGGCCAGGTGACTGGATCGGGCTCCCCACCGGCCAGATGGCGGCCATCCTCTATAACACCCTGGGAAGCCAGGTAGACACGGCCGCGCTGACCGCGATGAAGGAGTACATCCTCCGGATGGTCAACTACATTGTGGGTACCCACCCGTACAACGACACGTCCTGGCTGGTGGGCGTCGGGGAGAAGTCCCACAAGTATCCGTACAACTCGAACCGCGCCGACAACGGATTCATCCCAGGATCCATCGTGCCCGGATACGTCAACTTCAAGCCGGACTTCCCCGAGTCCTTGGACAACTTCCAGTTCCTCTGGGCGGAGAACGAGGCCATCATCGACTACTCGAGCCGGTTCATGCCCATCGGACTGGCGGCGGACCAGATCGCCAAGGCGGCGTCTCCGGCCGCCGCGCCCGCAGCGGTCACCGACTTCGTGGGCGAGTATGACTGGGAGGTCCAAGAGACACCGGGATACGACTACTTCGGGAATGAGACCACGCCGTATGAGACGCTGACCACGCCCGGCTTGGACGTGTTCATGTACAACTCGACGTTCTCGACGATTTTTGGGGACCAGCATTCGGCTGGCGTGGAATTGGTTCTGAACGGCGAGCGGGTCGCGACGAATGGGGATATCCATCTGTTGCCGACGCCGGAGCAATGGGATGCGACGCCGCCCCCGACGTTGAAGGACCGGTCTTCGGATGCGGCGACGAAGACGGTGAGTGCGGCCCTCACCTTGCCTGGAGTCACGGGTGATGAGTCCCGGCCAGAAGTCGGGTACACGATGGAGGCCACACCCGAGGCAGGCGGTGTGAAGCTGACGGTGACGCTGGACAAGACTCTGCCCGCCGACCTGGCGGGCAAGGCTGGGTTCAACATGGAGTTCATCCCGGATCTCTACAAGGAGAAGGGCTACATGGCCGATTCGGACGGCGACGGGACGTACGACGACTTCGGCGTGATCCCGTTGCTGCCATTCGACGAGATGGAGGTGAAGGATCGGGCAAGGACAGACGATCAAGCGTGGTACGTCCGTGAGTGGAACAAGGACCGTGGTGATTACCAACCCATTCCGTTCGCGGCCGGGAAGACCGTGACGTTGGCGCCGGACACGGAGAACCGTGTGCGGGTGACCTCGGATACGGGCGAGGTTCAACTCTTGGATGGGCGCAATCGCGCTCAGAACGGGTGGTTCGTGGCGCGGACGCTGTTCCCTGCGGGATCTCAGCAGATCACGTGGCATATTGCGGCGGATGTGGACACAAGTTGGGTGCGTGAGCCGAACGTCGGTCACTCTCAGGCCGGGTACGCACCGTCGCAGTCGAAGGTTGCCGTGATCGAACTCGATCCGGACTTCGCCGCGCCGGCGACCGCCAGCGTGGAGCGCCTGAATACGGATGGCACGTACTCGACCGTCTACACGGGCCGGTTGGGTGCGGCAAAGCAGTGGTTGCGGTATGACTACCGGAACTTCGACTTCTCCGCGGTCACCACTCCGGGCATCTACGCGATCAAGTACGCGGGCGTGAGAACAGACCTCTTCCCCATCGCCGACGACGTGTATGGGAAGTCGTGGCAGCAGGCGTTGACCGGGTTCTTGGGCAAGGAGATGGACCACATCGCTGTGCGCGAGACGTACAAGATTGTCCACGCGGCCTCGCACATGGACGATGCGATCTTGTATCCGCTGGCCGGGGAGTCGTTCCGCGATGAGGCGGCCTGGGACGGGACCTGGTTCGATGGCCAGAACTTCATGCAAACTAGCCGCGACTATCCGGGCAATTCCTTGGACCGTGTGCCAGGCCAGGCTGTGGGCGGATGGTACGACGCCGGGGACTTCGACCTGGAGGCGACGCGTCAGGCCGGGGTGATTCAGGATTTGGCGATCGCCTGGCGGGAGTTCCACCCCCAGTACGACACCATGGATGTGGATTGGGACACCACGACGGGTGGCATGGTTGAGTTGCACCGTCCAGACGGCGTGCCCGACGTAGTCCAGCAGGTCAAGCATGGCGCGCTGAACGTGTTGGCCCGCGTGGAGAATGTGGGCTACAACTACAAGGTGGTCGAGGTTCCGACCCTGCGGCAATACACCCATCTGGGGGATGGCAGCAGCGAAACCGACAATCGGTACTACGACCCCAGCTTGGACGAGGACGAGGTCTCGGGCCTCAGCTCTGGCAAGCAGGATGACAGGTTGGCGATGGTCGGGAAGAAGGACCCCGCCCTCCAGTACTACGCGGCATACGCGCTGGCAGCCGCCAACACCGTGGTCAAGGGCTACGATGACGCGTTCGCGCAGCGTGCACTGGCCGCTGCGAAGGATATCTGGCAGTCCGAGGATCTGATTCTGAGCCTTGAAGATCTCAATCTCGATCCGACCGATTTCATGGAGATGTATATGGCGTTGGGCCAGATCTCCGCGGAGTTCAACGCGGCAATAGAGTTGCTGCTGGCGACGGGCGATTCACAGTACCGCGATGCGATTGTGAAGCTGTGGCCGTTGGTGAAGTCCCCAGCTGGGTTCGGTGTCTCGTTCGGAAGTGCGGGATGGAAGGCTGCACTTGTGTTGGACCACATGGATGCGGCGTTCAAGGCGGAATTCCAGCAGGCAATCGCGGACTTCAAAGCATATTACGATGGTTCTGTTGCGGCGAATCCGTGGGGGATGCCGGACAGCATCGGAATGTGGGGAGGGTCCACGGACGTGGTCGATGTGGGTGTGAAGATGTACTTCTTGCACCAGGTCGATCCGTACACGATTCCGGCCGACTACTCGCTCAACGCGGCCACATACATCCTGGGCACTCACGCCGATGATGACACGTCATGGCTATCCGGTGTAGGGACGTCGTCGATCACGCACGCCTACGGCAACACTCGGGCGGACGACACATTCGTGGCCGGCGGAATCATTCCCGGATATGTGCCGATCGCCCCAGACTTGCCGGAGGCGAAGGACGGCTTCGGGATGATGTGGTTCGAATCCGAATACGTCATCGACACCTCAGCCAAGTGGGTTGTGCTGGGCAACGCGATCAACGCGTTGCTGGTCGAGGATCCCTCGACATGGCCGGACAGGCCGGCCGCGCCGGTTCCGACGACGACGGCAACGGTGTCGGTGCCGGCACCGGGTCTGACCGTGACGGTCAAGGAGATGCAGCCAGGCCCGTCGGTGACCCTGCCGGGTCCGACAGTGACGGTGACCAGTTCACCGGGCGGGGACGGGCCCGTGACGGGCGTGGGATCGAAGGCCGTCAAGGTCAAGGCGTCTCAGCCGAAGGTCCGGTTGGTGAAGGGTTCCTCGGCGCGACTGTACGGCTACGGCTATACGGCGACCGGTCAACGGGTCAAGGTGGCCTGGTCCTCGTCGAACACGTCGGTGGCATCGGTATCGTCGGCGGGCACAGTCAAGGCCAAGAAGGCTGGGTCGGCGACCATCACCATCAAGGCCGACGGAAAGACGGCGAAAGTCAAGGTCACGGTCGTGGCGAAGCGGCCTTCTGCGTCGGTGAAGTCGGTGCGGGCCGCGGTGCCGAAGACAATGCCGGTGGGCCGGGTCAAAGACGTGACGGCGAAGTGGTCGCCAGC
>JAISBQ010000303.1 GCA_031266115.1 Bifidobacteriaceae bacterium | reverse complement strand
GGGGCGGAACGGCGCATCCGCAAGGACGCTCGCGGGCAGTCCCACGTAGTACTCGCCGGGATCGACCGGCATCGCGGACACCTGATCCTCAGCGGGCGAACGATAGGTGACCCTGTAGGTCGGAACGAACCGGGCCCACACGTCGACCGGAGCCGTTGTCCCTTGAGCGATCGCCGCGACAGCGTTGCCGCCCTCGGGTGCGTCGAACCACCCTACGAAGTGCTGGCGGTCCGGTTCCGATGGCGGCCGCAGCTCCGCGGTCGGGGAGATGTAGGTGACCGACTCGGGATTCTCGGGGCTGTTCGTCGCTTCTGCAAGGCCGTGGTAGGTCACGGGCAGCGACCGGTAGCGCGCCACGATGACCGCGCCCGCATCGCCGAGTGCCAACTCCATGACGGGGTCGGCCTGCGTGAGGGCTTCGGCATCGGCCGGAGACAAGGTCGCGTAAACCTCACCGACCCGTGCGGCCACCACCTCGCCACGCCCGCCCGGCGCCCCGAAATAGGGGATCGACTCCAACGGCACCGATGCCGGACCACCGCTCAACGGTCCCGTCACCGTGGGGGCAACATCTTCAGTGGCCGCGGTGATCCCGTTCCCGCCGGCGAACACCGGTGCCCCCGACAGGGCCAGGACTCCCGAGGCGTTGACCACACCCGAGCGGCCGGCACGGGCGGCCTGGTTGGGTGCGTCATCGCTACCGATCACGGCTCCCGTGGTGATCTCGGCGCTGCCACCATTGATATAGAGTGCTCCGCCGTCTGCGCTCGCGATGTTGCCGGCAAAGACTCCGCCAGCGAGTGTGACACCGCTGCCACCTTCCTCAGGGATGGACAGCGCGGCGATCGCACCTCCCCGCGTGGCGGAGTTGCCCACGAACTGTGCAGCGGCGGCCGAAGCGCCACTCACCGTGACGGTGCCGGCCGACCCATCGGTCCCCATCACCGCAGCGATCGCACCTCCGAATGAGGACGATTCGCTGACATCGAACGAGTTGGCTTCGAACCGGCCCCCGACAACCCTGGTGGTCCCGATCGACATCACGGCACCGCCGGCGACGTTGGGGGCCTGCGCCGACCCCTCGCTGGGGGCGACCCGCACGAGGTTGTCCGCGATCACCCCACCCTCGATAACGGTGGTGCCATGGGATTCGGTGAGAATGGCGGCCCCACCCGGAGCCTTGTCTCCGGGCCGGACAGTCAGCGTATTGCGGGAGATGAGGGCGTCGGGCCCGACAACGGTGGTCACGCCGTGGTTGACGATGGCGCGCCCCGCGTGATCGGTCAACGCAGCACCGTCTCCGACGGTGAGGAAGGCTGCGGTGTCCACCCGGATCATCGGCTCGGACTCGCCGCGTGGCTCGCGATCGGCGCCACCCCCGTCCACCGCGATGCCCCGCAGAATCAACCCGAAGCCGGAACGGACCACAAACATCGGGCCTGTGAGTGTCTCGCCGCGGACCACCGGCTCACCCGTGAGCGTGACATAGACGGTGTCGTTACCCGCCCCGGGCGGTCTGGTCCGCAGTTCTACCGTGGTCTCCACCGAACATGTGGCATCGATGGGAACGACAGTGGCCTCGCCGCGTCCCGCAGTGGACGTCGCGAGAGCCTCGTCAATCAGGCCTTGGAGAGCGCACGGGGGTTCGGCAAAAGAGCTTGGCGGCCACGACAGCAGTGGCACCAAGCCCAAGACGAACGCGCAGGCCAACGCGGCCCGAGCAAGCGACGGTCGGATCGTCATGGTCCCTTCCTCGCCTCGCCGCCCCCCGTTGCGACCAGCTTTGGGTTCACAATCACTAATGCTTCGCGCTACCCGAGCAGTTCGACGCCAGCGAATTCACGCTGAACGAAGATTCCCGGTCCCCCGTTACGTCCCGCCTGTCTTCGGTTAACCAAGGGATGATCATAGCCACACGTGTCCACGCGGGTAGGTGTTTCTACGGCAAGTCCTCAGTAGTTTCCTTTGTGGGGCGGAGGCCAGAGGCCCGCACGCCGCATCCATAGCGCTCTGACCAGGCTAATCGGCCAGATTGCCGCCCTGATGCGCCGTCTGCGTGTTACTACTGTCTTCAGGCGCTGGACGATGGCGCGAACCCCGTCCGCGTCCACGTCACCGGCGTCCTGCCCCGCGAACGCCATGGCCTCAACCGCGGCGAGGAGGCGCGTGAGCCCGTCCGCGACCCCATCCGCGGAGCCAGACTCTTCTCGCTGGTCCCCGCCACACCCAGGTGCGCCAGGGGCCCCGTGGCACCAGGCGGCGATCCGTTCAGCGAAGACGCGCGGCGTCTCGGTGACGGGCGCCCCGAGGCCGAGGTCCCGTGCGGTGTCCCGCACCTCGCTCCATGCCGCGCCCACCGCGCCGCCGCCGCGCGCCGTGATGACGCGCCATCGCCGCCGGCGTCGCCGCGCACGCAGCGCCGCCGGAATCGAGCCTGCCGCGCAAACAACGGCGAGCCCCGCAAACACCCACATCAGAACTGTCAGGTTCGGGCCGGCATCGTCTGCTGAACGGCGGGTGGGGACTGCGGATCGCGAGGGGACGGGCCTCGATGACGGGCTGGCGGACGAGACGGGCCGTTCGGACGGGGACGCCGACGGCTGCGCCGTGCTCA
>JAISBQ010000323.1 GCA_031266115.1 Bifidobacteriaceae bacterium | reverse complement strand
GGTGTGGGTGGTTCGACGCGGTAGATGCGGCCTTGGGGTGAGGTGATGGTGAGGATGCCGGTGTGGGTGTCGCGGGTCCAGTCCCATCCGGTGAGGGTCTTGAGCCTGTGGTGCACACGGCAGGCGGGGGTGAGGTTGGACGCGACGGTCTGGTCGATCGCGGGCAGGGCAGGGTCGTAGGGGGCGACGTGGTCGAGGTCGCAGGCCCATGCGGGGCGTTGGCATCCTGTGAAGGAGCAGGTGAGGTCTCGTAGAACGACGGTGTTCTGGATGTGGGGTGAGGGCTGGTAGGAGTGGCAGGCCAGGGTTTCGGCGGGCCATGCCTCGGGTGGGAACACCCATGCCGGACCCGGTGGCGCCACACCCGCGGGCCCGAGGTGGGCACCAGGATCGGGACACAAGGGTGGATGGGTGGGGTCGCCCGTGGCGGGGCTGGCTGCGGTTCGGGCTGGTATGACTGGCGGGCTGAGAGTGTTCGGCATGGCAGGCTCGGGACATCCTGGCAGCGGGGTGAGGTCACTCGTGATGGGGTCACTCGTGGGGTCGCTGGTGGTGGTGTCGGTAGGTGGTGGCGTGATTGGTGGACCACCCGTGTTGAGCGCACTCGCGGGTGGCCGGTCGGTTTCTGGTGGCGAGCCGGTTTCGGGTGACCGCAGGGTGGGACGACCTGTGGGTGAGTGTGTGGGGGCGGTCAGGCCGGGCGGGAGAAGCCGGGTGCCGACAGCAGCGGTTCTCCCGGTGTGTGGGTCTTGGTAGATGGCCTGCCAGGTGGAGTCCTGGGCGATCTGACGGACCGCGTGAGCGGGCAGACTTCCGTACCCGATGAGTTCGGCAGGAAACTGGTCCGATCCCAACAGTGCTTCGGCACGGGCCACCACGATCAGGCGTGGACGGACCGCATCGAACGGTTTCCCGGTGGTCAACGGCCCGGACGGACTGAACAGGTCCACCAGCGCGTCAGCACGCCGGTTCCCCAAGGTCCGAGTCACCTCGGCCGTCCGGATGGTCGCTGGTGGGTCGTTGTCCCACGCATCCTCGACCCACGGAATATCGATGTCGCCCCACGGGGGATCCTGTTCGGGAGGAACCTCATCGTCCCTGACCGGCTCGCAGGGGAACAGATCCTCCACACCCGCACTGTCCATGGCGGGACCCTGGGTGAGCGTGCCCTCGATGGCAACACCCTCGCTGGGAGGCATCACACCTGGACAGTGGGCGGGCATCCTGTCCTGCTCCGGACCCGCAGGCCTATTATCCGGATCGTGACAAGCGGGCATGGTGTGACCATCGTTGCCAGGTGGTGGGGCATGGGGTGTGGCCTCTGGACTGGTGGCGAGGGCCGGATCCTGAGCCAAAGCCATGGTGGTGAGGGTCGCATAGATTTGGTAGGCGTGGGTCGCCGGGAGATAGGCGTGCAGTAGCGCCATCCCGTGGGCGGCCTTATCGATCCACACTGCACGGTTCGCTCGGGCACGAGCATGCCGGGTGGCCGCGTCCTGCGGATCCATCCACTCGGCGAACGTACGGGTCAATCGACGCAGGTCGGGAAGGTTCCGGGTCTGAGGGTCACACAGCATGACATCAGTGATCACATGGTCACGATGCTCGGGATCCAGATGATCGGTGTCCCGCATGATCTGGTGGACCTTGGCCGACCCCACACGACCCTCACGCATCGCATCAGCCAGGACAGGGGTGTCAGCCAGGGTCATCCCGAGATCCGCCATCCGGGACACCACCCCATGGGTATGCCCGATCCGCAAAGCGATTTCCTCACAGACCGCCCGGATCTCCACCGTGCTGTGGGCATGGGCTTCAACCAGGCTCCACACCATCTGGGCTCGCAACCCCTCCAGATTCGCCACACACCGACCCACAGCAGCAATCAACTCCACCATCATCGACTCCGACGAATCCCCCAACCCCGCCCACTCCACCACCCGCGACGCCAACTCAGGGCCCGCCGCAAGCCCCTCCAACACCTGACCAAACTCACACTCCGCCTCCCACCGCGCCAACCGGTCACGCCGACCCCGATCCGCATCCAGCTCTGGTGCCCCATCCGGGTCCGGCGAACGCGACAAGCTGCCGCTGTCAGCACCATGTGTTGTGTCGCGCGATCCATCGGGATCGGTAGGGACTGGATCGGGGATCGCCATCCCTCAAGAATAGTACAGATGTACCTAGAGCGCAAGCCCGTCCTCACTCCCTGGTAATCCTTACTGCATGTAGGCTTCGCGCACTTGCGGAACGCAGGTGGGTGTCAGGGTTGCGGCGTTGCAGATACACGTGTACGATCACCATCATGCCCAACGCCTCCAATCGGTCCCCACCGCTACAGCCAAGACGATCCTTCGTGGACCACGCGGGCACTGGCAGCGCAGACGGACAGACCGCACGGACATGGCGACGCTGGATCGACAGCCACACGGCGTAGCACGGGTAGCGGCTCCGACATCGGCCTGCGCACAGGCCAACACCTAGGGCTCTGAACGCCGCATCCTGCGGTCGCATCCTGCCCTCATCGGAGTTCCGATGGTGGGTCACCAGTGCCCTGGAGGTGCCGCGCCGGGCGACCAGTAGTTCACCATGCGACTCCGGCGGTGCGAGATTGTCCAGCGCGAGATTGTTCAGTGATGGACTGTTCAGCGCAGGACTGTTCAGTAGTAGATGCGACTGCGATGTCCGACGTCGAGAGCGAGTATGACGACCCGGCTGCGGTTGATATCAAGGATGACGCGGTAACTGCCCACGCGGTAGCGCCACAGGCCGGCCAAGGGTCCGCTCAGTCGAGACCGAGGTCAGCGGCCACGTCTTCGAGAGGGCGAGCAGGGACCTCTCCCCGGCGGATTGCTTCGGCTTCGGAGCGAAGCGCGTAGGCGTATTCGAGATCTGCCAAGTGTTGGGTTACCGCTTGGCGAACGTAGAACGCGGCAGGCCGTCCGGTGGACGAGGCAAGGGTATCGAGGCGGGCCTTGATGTCGTGGGGAAGGCGGACGCTGAGAACACCTGTAGACATGTCTACACCTTACTCGTATCGACACAAGCCTTGCTACGCGACTCCGGGGCGTCGAGGGTATGCGCTGGGTGGTTCGCCGGCCGGGCCACGCCCCACATCACGCCCCACATCACGCCCCACGGCCCGCCACGGGCCCCACACCGGACAGCCCCTTCACCCATTCACTCCGGTGACGACCTGGACCAGGGCTAGGATTGACCGGGTTTCCGCGTTCGCTCCCCAAGGGGGCCGGTGCGTTGAGGGCGGTGTTGCCGCTCAATGGCTCGGCTAGCCGGAATTCCAGCGCCTTACTCAACCATGGAAGGGTGACAACAGTGCGTGTCAGCAGATCAGCGACTGGATTGGTCGCCGGCGCGGCCTCGGCGGCACTCGCCATGGGGTGCCTGATCGGCGTTCCGGTGGCCCACGCGGCGCCGGGCGATATCGATCTCGGTGCGAGCGATGCCGCGCTGGCTGCCGCCGCCAGTAGCAGTGGCGGCATCTTCGCGTTTGCTGGGAATACCATCATCGTCTCCTTAGGACCAGCGACCCTGACGGGCGCGACCACCACCCGCAACGTGGTGATCAGCGGCGCCGGGGTGGCCGTGACCCTGAACAACGCCACCGTCGGGGCCACGGCGGTGGGCGCGGCCATTGGGGTGACCAGCGGTTCGACCACGTTGACCTTGACCGGCACGAGCACGCTGACCGGCACCACCGAGTATCCGGGCTTGGGGATTGCCGCGGGCGCGACCGTCGCCGTGGCGGCGGCCTCGACAGGAATACTGGCCGTGCAGGGCACGGGGAAGGCCTCCGGCATCGGGGGCGATGGAAAGGCGGTCAACGTCGATCCACAGGCCCAACCGCCCACCATCATCGGCGGCGCGGCCGCGACCTGCGGCAGTCTGACCGTCGCTGGAGGAACGCTGGTGGCGACACACGGGACGGGGCCGGGAGCCGCCATCGGCGGTGGGGTTTACGGCAATGGGTGCAGCGTCACCGTCAGCGGTGGCGAAGTGCAGGCAAGTACGTCCGGGTCCGGTGCCGCCATCGGCGGGGCTGCGGGCGAGGAGGGGGTCATCGCGGACTACGGGTATGACTCCCCAGGTGGTGCGGGCGGCGCGGTTGTTGTGACCGGGGGGACGATGACGGCGACGGCCGGTTCCGACGGCAGCCCGGCCATCGGCGGTGGCCGCGGCGGCAGGGCCTCGGGGCCCACCACGCCAGGAACCGACGGTGCCCCCGGAACGCTGTCCGTGCGAGGTGGGAGCGCCAAGATCACCGGGACCAGCGGTCCCGCCGCGCCGATCACCGGGGGTGCCTCGGGCAGCGCCGCCGTTGCGGTCGCGCGGGTCCCGGCCGTGGGCGTGACCTCCGTGCAGGTCACCGGAACGGGAGACTTCCACATCTCGGCCAACCACCCTGGCGATTCCACGGTGTACCTGTACCTCCCGCACTCGCTGACCGGCACCGAGCAGTACACCGTCGTGGTGGATGGGTCGGCGGGGACCAAGACCTACAACGTGGCCTACCGCACCAGCGGGGACCCGACAGTCAGCGAGGTGGGCGCCGAAACACGGGTGTTGAGCGTCGCCGCGCCGGCATTCGCGTCGATCACCGAGGGTGACCCGCAGCCGGCAGCACAAGGTGTGGTGTTGCAGAACACCGGCACAGGGGCCCTGGCGGTCAGCTCGGTGGTGTCCTCGGCTCCCGCGGTGTTCGCTGTGACGGGTGGCGGGCCGGTGTCGGTGGCCGGTGGCGCGACCAATTCGACTGGGTTCCAGGTGCGGCCGGCGGCCGGGTTGGCGGTGGGGACCCACACAGCGACCTTGACAGCCACCTATGACGGGACCGGCGGGACCACGGCGACGGCGACCGTGAGCATCGTGGTGACGGCGGGGTCGACGCCTCCACCGGAGACTCGGGTGCTTAGTCTGTCTGTGCCAGCGTTCGCGTCGATCGTCGAGGGTGACCCGCAGCCGGCGGCGCAGGGTGTGGTGTTGCGAAGCACAGGTAGTGGGGAGTTGTCGGTCAGCTCAGTCACCTCGTCGGCCCCGGCCGTGTTCGCGGTGACGGGGACTGGTCCGGTATCGATACCCGGCGGTGTGACGAGCGCGGCATGGTTCCAGGTGCGGCCCGCGGCCGGGTTGGCGGTGGGGACACACACCGCGACGTTGACGGCCACCTATGACGGGACCAGCGGGACCACCGCGACGGCGACCGTGAGCATCACGGTGACAGCGGGGTCCACGCCTCCGCCAGAGACTCGGGTGCTGAGTATGTCGATGCCGATGTTCGCGCCGATCGTGGAAGGCGACCCGCAGCCTGCTGCTCAGGATGTGGTGTTGCGGAACACCGGAAGCGGTGCGTTGGCGGTGAGCCTCGTGGCTTCGTCGGACCCAGACGTGTTCTCGGTGACCGGGACTGGCCCTGTGTCGATACCGTCCGGCGCGACGAACACCACGGGGTTCCGCGTGCGGCCCGCGGCGGCCCTGGCAGCGGGAACCCATACGGTGACATTGACGGCCACATATGACGGAACCAGCGGCACCACGGCGACCACAACGGTCAGCATCGTCGTAACGGCGGCGCCGCTCCCTCCGCCTGAAACTCGCGTGCTAGTAATGTCGGTGCCCGCGTTCGCGGCGATGGCCGCCGGTGGTGCGCAGCCCGCGGCGCAGGGCGTTGTGCTGCAAAGCACAGGCAACAGAGATTTGGCGGTCAGCTCGGTGGTTTCTTCGGATCCCGCCGTGTTCGCGGTGACGGGGACGGGCCCGGTGTCGATACCTTCCGGTGCGACGAACACGACGGGATTCCAGGTACGGCCCGCCGCTGGTCTCGCGGCCGGGACGCACACCGTGACGCTTACCGCGACATACAACGGGACGAGCGGCACGAGGGTGACCACGACTGTGAGCATCACAGTGACGGCGCCGCCCGGCGGTGGTGGTACCCCACCTGGGCAGGGCAACGATCCAACCACCCCGCCAACAACCACCCCGCCGGCCGTCACCCCGCCGCCGGCAACCGGCCCTCCGGCCGTCAATCCGCCCGCTAAGGTCAAGCCGGCGCTCACGGCCAAGCTCGCGGCGGCCAAGGTCGTCCGGACTAAGGCCGCGCAGATCAGGATCACCCTCAAGGCGAAGGGCATCGCCAAGCCCACGGGCAAGATCAAGGTCACCGTCAAGAAGGGATCCAAGACGGTGAAGACCAAGACTTACACGCTCGCGGCGAAGTCCAAAGGCAAGGCGACCCTCAAACTCCCGAAGCTCCCGAAGGGCACCTACACCGTCACCGTGGCCTACCGGGGCAGCGCAACAATCGCTGCTAAGACGGCCACCATTTCCAAGAAACTCCAGGTGCGCTGATGAGGCGCGGGCCGGCATCGTCGAGGACGGTGGCGATAGGGAAGGTACACATGAATCTCACAGCGAAGATCGCCGCAGCCGCCAGCGTGGCGCTGCTCATCGCGGGGTGCGGGAGCCCCAGCGATTCCCTCCCCTCCATCGCGCCCATGCCCGAGTACTCGGAGATGGACCAGCAGATGCTGTCGTTGATCGAATGGCAGGAGGACGATGGCGGTGTGCCGGTCCTGCTGTTCGAGCCGCCCCTTGATGTGCTGGAACCCGCCACCCGCGTGATCTGGGAGGGGGACGGCGCCGAGATCGACGAGGGCGATCCGATCATGTTCCAGTTCGTGGTCTTCGACGGGCAGGACGGCTCGGTGGTGGACTCGACCTACGAACAGGAGGAACCGGAGAGTCTCGTCGTCACCGCCGACACCACCGAGGCCACGCTGATGGAGGCGCTGGTCGGGCTCAAGGAGGGTGCCCGTCTCATCTATGCGACACCCGGGACCTACTCGGCTGAGGCCGAGAGTGGCGAGTCCGCGTCGCCCACGCCCACCGGTGGGCGGTTCCTCGCGATCACGGTCGAGTTGGTGGCAGAGCTGCCAACCGAGGCGTCCGGCGAGCCGGTTCCCCCCGTCGAAGGACTGCCCACAGTGTCCGATGGCGAGAACGGACCAACAATCGATATCCCTGACACTGAGGCACCGACTGAGTTGATCAGCCAAGATCTCATCCTGGGCACGGGGGCCGGGGTAGAGGAGGACCAGACCGCCGTGGTGCGCTACACCGGATGGCTGTGGGACGGCACACCGTTCGCCTCCAACTGGGCAGAAACCACGGCCGCCGCCCTGCCCGTTAGCGCCATGCTCGGCGGATGGAGGGACGGAATTGTTGGGCACGCCGTGGGCAGCCGGGTGCTGACCATCGTGCCGCCGGCGTTGGGCTACGGCGGTGCGGGCAACGAGGCCGTCCCGCCCGGAGCCACCTTGGTATTCGTCACCGACATTCTTGGCGCCTACTGACGCCGTAAGGATGGTCGGCAGCCCGAGAGGGGCCGCGTTTACGCCCAATCCTGCGGCGGGTACGTGGTGTAGACGAAGTCGAGGTCCTTGTCACCCCGGCCCGAAAGGTTGACGAGGATCGAATCGTTCGGGTGACTCTCGGCCAACTCGGCGGCAAACGCGAGGGCGTGGGCCGATTCGAGTGCGGGGATGATGCCCTCCAGGCGCGAGAGACGGTAGAACGCGCGGATCGCATCCTCGTCCGTGGCCCCGGCCAGGCGGGTGCGTCCCTGGGCGAACAGGTGAGCGTGCTCCGGGCCAACCCCCGGGTAGTCGAGGCCGGAAGCGACGGAATGGACGGCAGCGGGATTCCCGTCATCGTCCGCCAACGTCATCGTGGTGAAGCCATGAATCAGGCCCGGACGGCCAAAACGCAGCGAGGCAGCGTGGTCTCCCAACTCGCCCGTGCCGCGCCCGAGGGGTTCCACGCCCCACAACTCCACCGGATCCTCGATGAAACCCGCGAACATCCCCATCGCGTTCGATCCGCCACCCACGCACGCGACCACGTGGTCCGGCAGGTGCCCGGTCATCGCGTGGAACTGGTCACGCGCCTCAATGCCCACCACGGCCTGGAAATCCCGGACCATCATCGGGAACGGATGCGGACCCACCACCGAGCCGATCGCATACATCGACGTTTCCGGGTCCTTCATATAGGCTTCGAAGGCGGCATCCACGGCCTCCTTGAGGGTGCGCTGGCCGAAACCTACCGGAACCACCGTGGCGCCGAGCATCTTCATGCGGATGACATTGGGATGCTCTTTGGCGATATCGACCTCGCCCATGTAGATCTCGCACTCCAGCCCGAAATAGGCGGCAGCCGTGGCGAGCGCCACACCGTGCTGTCCGGCGCCGGTCTCGGCGATCAGCTTGCGTTTCCCCAGGTAGGAGGCCAATAGCGCCTCTCCCATGCAATGGTTGAGCTTGTGGGCGCCGGTGTGGTTGAGATCCTCGCGCTTGAGGTAGATGCGTGCGCCGCCCACCGCATCGGTCAGCCGCTTGGCGTAATAGACCGGCGTGGGGCGCCCTTGGAAGTGGGTACGGATGTCGCGCAGCCGCACAATGAAATCGTGCGAGTTACCGATTGTTCGGTAGGCGCGCTCAATCTTGGTCATTTCTGCGGCCAAATCGGGCGGGAGCGCGGCTCCGCCGAACTCTCCGTAATATCCTTGCGGGTCAGGGAACTGCTTGAGATACGGTTTTGCAGACACGCGCGCCTCCCCTTCGTGGCATGCGGTGGACGATGGCGCCCCCCACCCTACTTGCTCGCAGGCCGCTCCGGTTGAAGGTCCGGTTCGACGTTGGCGGCGTGGCGCCCGCCGCGGCGCCGGGACCTGGGTGGCGGCGGTAGCGGCGACGGTTCCCCGATGTAGACGGGGCCGAATGCGGGTGGTCTCACCGGCGATGCTGCACGGGGCCCGGCAC
>JAISBQ010000163.1 GCA_031266115.1 Bifidobacteriaceae bacterium | reverse complement strand
CCTGGCGGGGATCGCCGCCGGAGTGGCGATCACTATCAAGATTGTGGCGGTGTTGATCGTGCCGGTGCTCGCCGTGGGGTTGGTGGCGGGGCTGATCGCGCGACGGCGGTGCACGCCATGGCGTGCCATCCTTGCGGCCGCGTCCGGTGGCATCCCGATCGCCGCCTTCGAGGCCTACCGGCTCGTCAGCCTGGGATCCTGGCGTGCGTTCACCGACAACTGGGGTACCGAAACCTATGCGGCAGCCCTCCAGGCCGGCGTCACAGGCACCAACGTCTACGCGAGCAGCCCAGCGGCCCACGAGGGCCGCACATTCTTCGGCAAGCTCGCCGAACACTGGATGATGTTGTCGCAGGCCACCGGCATCGACTGGTTGATGCTTCTCGTCATCGTGGTCGCGCCCGCGGTCATCCTCGCCGCCCTGGCCTACCGTCACCGCGAGACATGGCGCGAATGGCTCACCGACGGCCAGGGCCTTCTCGCGATTCAGCTCGCCGTATACTCCGGCGGCTACCTCGTGTGGTGGGTGGCCATGACACCCACGGAGAAGGCGTGGTACCGCCGGATCATCGTCGCCGTCCTGTGCATGATCCTGCTCTATGTCGTGGTGACGCGTCTGGCGATCGAGGAGCTTGCCGGTAGCGCCCGGCCAATCCGCCGCCTCGCCACGCCGGCGATGGCGATCGGGGTAACCGCGATGTGCGCAGCCGTGATCGCTGGTACCGCCACCGCTTCCTCGCTCGTGGAGTCCACGGTGGGTGCAATCCGTTCGGGTCCGTGGTCCGCCGACGCGCCAGGCCGCCTCAGACAGCAAGCCGTGCAGCAGGCCGCCGCGACCGTGGACCACCTGGCGTCCGAGGGCTACACCATCTACGGGATGGGCTGGTGGTCGGCGCCCGCTGTGCAGATTTACACCCACGGGAGGATCGCGAACCTGCTGGCAGTTGATGACATCCCGTGCGCCACCGACCTTCTGGCGGGCGAGGCCTATCTGGTGTGGGACACGTACGCCCAGCGAATCGCCGACCTGTATGGCACGGCGCCGGACTCCGTCGCCTTCGCCATCGAACCCGAGTTGACCACCGACTATGCCAAGTTCTATCGAATCCTTGTGACAGCCGAGGAGTGCACAGCCCCCGGCGAGGGACACTAGGCCCTATGCCAGGCGGCCGAAGTTGTAGTACGCGGCACAGGCACCTTCCGGGGAGACCATGCACGTGCCGATGGGAATCTCGGGTGTGCATGCGGTGCCGAACACCCGGCACTGCCACGGCTTGATCTGGCCGGTGAGGACCCGGTCGCACTCGCAGGCCGGTGGGTCAGCGACACGCACTCCGGGCATATCGAAACGGACCTCGGCATCGAACCGCGCGTAACGCGGGGCCACGGCGTACCCGGAGCGAGGGATGGCACCGAGGCCGCGCCACTCGAACGTCTCGCGAACCTCGAACACCTCGCCCATCAGGGCCAACGCGGCCGGGTTGCCGGCATCGCGAACCACACGGGCGTATTGGTTCTCGACCTCGCGCCGACCGCCAGCGTGCTGATCCAGCAGCATCCCGACCGCTTGAAGGATGTCCAGAGGCTCGAAACCCGTGACCACGATCGGCAGACCGTACTCACGGGGGATGAAGTCGAAGTGGCGCGCGCCCACCACGGTCGCCACATGTCCAGGACCGATGAAACCGTCGATCGCCACCTGATCGGCATCGAGGATGGCGCGCAACGGCGGAGTGATGAGCACGTGATTGCAGAAGACCGAGAAGTTCCGCACACCGGCGGCCTCGGCCCGCGCCAGGGTGACTGCGGTTGACGGTGAGGTGGTCTCGAATCCGACCGCGAAGAAGACGACTTCCCGGTCCGGATTGTCGCGGGCGACTTTGAGGGCATCGAGCGGAGAGTACACGAAGCGGACATCGGCGCCGGCGGCCTGCGCCTGGAGGAGGCTGCCCGCCGTGCCCGGCACGCGCATCATGTCTCCGAACGTGGTGAAGATGACGCCGGGCTGCCCAGCCAGCCACACGGCATCGTCCACACGGCCCATCGGGATCACGCACACGGGGCAGCCGGGCCCGTGAACAAAGTCGACGGAGTCCGGAAGCAGCCGCTCCAGGCCGTGGCGGTAGATGGTGTGGGTGTGCCCGCCACACACCTCCATGAAGTGCAGGGACCGTCCCAGGCGATCCGCCTCGGCGTCTATCGCCGCAAGTAAGCGCCGTGCGGCCGCCGGGTCACGGAACTCATCGACAAATCGCATGTGACATCCCTGCTGGTTGGCCAGCTTGAGGGCTCCTTGGTGTTCGAGTCTGTGTCGTGCCCCCGCGAAGGACCGGACCGGAGCGAAGCGGAGGAGGGACACTTCGCGGGGTATTTCTAGACAATTTCGGTGTCCATGAACGCGTCCATCTCCTCCTCGTACGGCTTGCCGAGTTTGCGAATCTGGTCGAGGGTGAGCTCGGCCTCGCGTTGGTCGATCTTGCTCATGGCAAAGCCCACGTGCACCAACACCCAGTCCCCCACTCTCACCGGATCCTCGGCGAGGAGCCGCGCCGAAATGGTGCGGTGGACCCCGTTGACCGCGACGGTGGCAAGGTGCTCGGACCGATCGACGATGTCGATCACCTCACCCGGTATTCCCAGGCACATTGGCGTTCTCCCCTCTGGTCGGTGCGAGCCGGCGGCGACGCGCGTCTCAGCAGATCCTCGGCAGGGGGTCGCCAACGAGCATATCCACCAGGCGCGTCCCCCCGAATGCGTTGCGGACAGTGACCAGGCCGGGTGGATTCGCGACGATCCGGCCGATCATCGCCGCGCCGGCGCCTGGCCCATCCCCACGCCCCGCCCCGCCGGCGCGGCGGACCGCGCTCAGGGCGGCATCGGCCTGGTCGGCGGGGACCACAGCCACGAAGACACCCTCGTTCGCCACGTACAGCGGATCAATGCCGAGCATGTCACAGGCGCCGCGGACTTCGGGGCGCACGGGCAGCGCCTCCTCGTCGAGCAACACCCCCAGCCCGCTCGCCTGGGCCAACTCATTCGCTACTGTGGCCAGGCCCCCGCGGGTGGGGTCACGCATCCAGCGAACTTGAGGCACGCCAACGAAGAGTGCCTCAACCGCGGCCGTCACCGGTGCGGAATCGGACTGGATGTCGGCTTCGATAGCGAGATTGCCCCGTGCCATCATGACCGCCATGCCGTGGCTACCCAACGGCCCCGACAGGAGCACCCGGTCGCCCACACGGACCTGGTCCGCGCCCAACACTCGCCCATCCGGGACAATCCCCACGCCAGCCGTGGTGATGAAGCACCCATCAGCCGCCCCCTTGGGAACCACCTTGGTGTCCCCGGTGACGATGGCGACACCCGCACGGTCCGCCGCCGCGCGCATATCCGCGGCGATGGCCCGCAACTCGGCGACGGCCAGCCCCTCTTCGATGACGAAGGCCGTGGACAGCCACACCGGCCGGGCCCCGCTCACCGCGAGGTCGTTGACCGTCCCATTCACAGCGAGATCACCGATGGATCCGCCGGGGAATCGCCGCGGGTTCACCACGTAGGAGTCCGTGGACAGCGCGATCCGGCAGGCCCAGGGCCGCGATTCACCATCCACGGGCGTTCCACCGTGGCCCACGGACCCCACGGTCAGGATCGCCGCATCGGTCAACTCGGCGGGATTCGGAGCGCCGAAAGCCTCAATGAAGACCGCATCAACCAGCGCTGCAGACGCCTTGCCGCCTGCGCCGTGGGCCAACGTGACCGTCTCGTCCTTCAGTCTGGGTCGCCGGCGACGGACGGCCTCGATGCGGTCGAGAACCTCCGACTCCGAGGCGACCTGGCGTCCCGCGGGACTCGCGGCCTTCGGCGTGGGCGGAGTCGCCCCTTCCGGCAGACTCACCGGGCCACCTCGCTCGCGGGATCGAGCCGCCCGATGGCGGTCCCGGCATGGATGAGCACCCGGTCACCGGGCACCACCGCGCCCACCAGAGTGACGTCGACCTCCTCAATGCCCGTATCTGTTCGCACCACGGCAGGATCCCACGCTCCACTCGGCGCCGCGACCACCTCCCCGGGCCGGCCCTCATCGCTGCACGTGACGCACACGTCGTCGCGACACACCCCACCGTGAGACACATCTGCGCCGTCGGCGGCGGGCCGGTCGTCATCGTCAGGCGGACACTCCTGGCGCGGACCGTCGGCCGTGGAGTCCGGGAGCAGTCCTTCACCTGTCATCATCGCCACAACGCTCGCGGCCTCGCCAGCGTCGAGCCTGGTCAGCGCGTATCCAGCGTGGACAATGACGTAGTCGCCCACCGCCGCCTCGCCCACCGCGTCCAGGCACACGCGCCGCCTCGTGCCGGCGCTGTCCACCCAGGACAGCAGGGCTTGGCCCTCGCGCCACACCTCGGCAATCCGTCCGGGCACCGCCAGACACATACGCCCCTCCCCACAACACACTGATGGCGCGCGGCGGTCGCGTCCGGGCCGCCATCGTCGGTCCGCCTCGAATACTACGGACCACCGCACCGAACGGCGCGACCCACCCGCGCGGGTCCACGCGGAATGACGGCGAGTTTCACCTTTCCGGGCTGAAACCGGCCGATCTGGCCCCCAAACCTGAAAGGCGGCCCAGTCCCACCCCCACTCACACGACCAACCCACCATGGCGGTCACCGCGGCACCCAGCTTCCCCACACACCCGCACATGACTGGCGGTCACACGGGGCCCACAGAACTCCTAACCAGTCTCCGCACGCATCATTCACCAGCCAAACCACTGGTCACCACCCGCTTACGGCACTGATACGGATGTCCTTGTGACTAGTCTGACTAGCCCCGTCCTGGTAGGCTCGCTCGGTGACCACAGTTCCCATCGCTGAGGCGAAAGCGCGGTTCTCGCAACTCATTCAGGACGTCACCAAGGGTCACGATGTCATCGTGACCCGAGGAGTTGGCCGGGAACCGGTCGCGGCGCTGATCCCGATCTCTGCCTATAGGACCGGGCAGGGAATTCGCCTCGGCCTCGCAGCAGCCTGGACGCCTGACACACCCGAGGACCCGCAATGGGAACTGAGCGATGAGCAATTCCTTGAGGCCTGAGACGCGCTACCTCGCGGACACTCACGTCCTCATCTGGGCAACCACGGACCCTGGCCGCTTGCCGAACGCCATCGTCCAGATTCTGTCCGATCCAAGCAACACGGTCGGTTTCAGCCCGGTCAGCATGTGGGAAATCTCCATCAAGTACGCCCTGGGGAAGCTGAACCTTGGCGGCCATACCCCGGACGAACTCACGCACGTGATCCGCGACGCCGGCTTCCGTGAATCCCCGGTCACCTCCGACACCTTCGCCACCAGTCATCGCCTCCCCAGACGCACCAAGGATCCGTTCGATCGTCTGCTCATCTGGCAAGCCATCCAGACCGGCACGATCTTCCTCACCGCAGACCACGCCGCCGCCCACTACGTCCGCGACGGCCTCAGACTCCCGTAATCCGCGGCATTCGGGGCCGGATGTGACGTCGAGTTTCACCTTTCCGGGCCGAAACCGCCTCCCAGAGCCCGCAAACCTGAAACTCGACACATAACCTGGCCTGTGTGACCGCCGCCGACCTGCGTCCATCACGCGGTCAGCTTGTCGCGGCGGGGCTGTATGCTGCCACCGCCCGATTCGCAAGACGCCACCACCTCGAAGGGAAGCGATGACGCCCCAGCCCTCGCATCTGCAGCCGGGCCGGCCCGTGCCCCGGATGAAAGTTCTCGTGCCCCGGACACGGTTTGTCCGCGAGTTGAGCGCATTCGCGCTGGTGGAGCCCGTGGTGGTGCGAATGGGAGAACCGGCGCCACCTCAGGCCCAAGGGGCGCGCGCCATCGTCTCCGAGGCGAACCATTGGCAAGCCCTGCGGCCGTACTTCGACGCCGTCGCCACGCTCGAGACGATCTTCATGACCAGCGCCGGCTATGACCATGTCGCCCAGCGATACGAGGGAGTGTCGATCGTCAACGCTCGCGGCGCACACGGGGGCTCGACCGCGGAGATGGCCATTGCGATGATCCTCGCGCACACCAAGAAGTTTGTGGCCTTCGAGGCAGCCAAGAGGCAGCACAATTGGGTCTACGGGGTGTCGGGGTCGATGCAGGGAGCGCGGATCCTCGTACTCGGGGCGGGAGATCTGGGCCGCCGGATCGCCAGGATTGCCACCGCGATGGAAGCTGACCCGGTGCTGTTCGCCCGCACAGCCCGCGGCGATGTCCACGCGCTCAGCGAAGTCGGCGCCTGGCTCGCGGGAGCCTACGCCGTGGTGATCGCCCTGCCGATGAGTGCCGAATTGCGCCGACTCGCAGATGCAGCGTTCCTGGCCGCAATCCCCGATGGCGGGATCCTCGTCAACGTGGGACGCGGCGGGATCGTGGACACCGACGCCCTAGTGCGCGAACTGGCCACCGGCAGGATCGCCGCGGGGATCGATGTCACCGATCCGGAACCCCTGCCCGCGAACCATCCACTGTGGGACGCCCCGAACCTCATTCTCACCCCCCACGTAGGCGGGTTTGCCCGTGGCTCCTTCGGCCGAATCATCCAGGTCATGGGAGCCGGCATGGAGGCGATGGCGCGCGGCGAGACCCCCGACAACCTCATCCCACTCGCCGCCCTGCCTCCGCCCACACCCCGCCCCACGACGGGCTCCAAGACAGGCCCTGAGGCCCGACGGGACGCCACAGCTATCGGCTAGGTTCGTCGGATACGAGCTTCTTCCTTCACCGGCACTAAGGGGCGCATCGGTGGGTCTTGACGTCACCACACCCATGGCAGGCCGGCCGACCCCGCGCATCGCCCACCTCCTTGGTCCTGCGTTCGTCGCGGCCGTCGCGTACGTCGATCCCGGCAATGTTGCCGCCAACCTGACCGCCGGCGCGCGCTACGGCTACACCCTGATATGGGTCCTGGTCCTCGCCAACGTCATGGCCTGCCTGGTCCAGTACCTGTCCGCCAAGCTCGGGCTCGTGACCGGGCACTCCCTGCCCCAGCTCATCGCCAGGCACCTGCCCCGCGCCGGCAGGCTCGCGTTCTGGGCTCAGGCGGAGGTCATCGCGATCGCCACCGACCTCGCCGAGGTGATCGGCGGCGCCCTCGCGTTGCACCTGCTGTTCGGTCTACCCCTGCTGATCGGCGGGCTCGTGACAGCCGTTGCCTCCATGGGTCTGCTGGCCGTGCAGTCGCGGCGCGGCCAGCGCCCCTTCGAGTTCGTGGTCACTGGACTTCTCGTCATCATCACCGTCGGATTCGTGGCTGGCCTGTTCGTGTCCCCGGTCTACCTGCCCGATCTTGCCCGCGGGCTCGTTCCGCGCTTCGCCGGCTCCGATTCGGTCCTGCTCGCCGCGTCGATGCTCGGCGCCACCGTCATGCCCCACGCGGTGTATCTGCACTCGTCCTTGACCCGTGACCGCCACGGCCACGCCCCGGATCCAGCCGAACGCCGTCACCTCCTGCGCGCCACCCGCTGGGATGTCGCCACCGCACTGGTGATCGCCGGCGGGGTGAACATCGCCATGTTGGCGCTCGCGGCCACCACCCTGCGCGGCGTGGACGGCACCGATTCCATCGAAGGGGCGTACGCCGCCATCGTCGCCAATCTGGGACCGGCGATTGGGGTGATCTTCGCCGTCGGTTTGCTCGCCTCGGGGCTGGCGTCAACCTCGGTGGGGTGTTATGCGGGCTCGGAGGTGATGGAAGGGCTCCTGCGAGTGCGGGTGCCGTTGCTGGCGCGCAGGGCGATCACCGTGGTGCCCGCGTTGATCGTGTTGGGTGTCGGGGCGTCGCCCACCTGGGCTCTGGTAGTCAGCCAGGTGGTCCTGTCGTTCGGCATCCCCTTCGCCCTAGTACCGCTGGTGGTACTCACAGGCCGCCGCTCGGTGATGGGTGCGGACGCCAACACCCGGCTGACCGCCACCCTTGCGTGGGCGGCAACGGCCGCCATCGTCGCCCTCAATGTCGTTCTCCTCGGCCAGATGGCGATGTCGCTAGCCTGACCGTCGCGAGGCGTCGCGGCTACAGTGGCCGCCATGACCACACCCACCGCCGCTGATGCCCACGCCCACGCCAGGCAGGCCACCTTGGCCGCCTTCCGCTCCCGCCGCGCCACCAAGGCCTTCGATCCGGCCCGAACAATCCCCGACGATGACGTCGATTTCCTTTTCGAGATCGCTCGCCTGAGCCCCACCTCCCACGGTCTGGAACCGTTCCGGATCCTCGTCCTCGCCGATCGGCAGCTTCGGGCCGATCTGGTCGCCAAGGCGGGCGGCGTGGCCGCCCAGATGGTCGACGCCTCCCATCTGCTCGCCATCACCGCGAACACCGCGGCGGCCATCCGCCCCGATTCCGTCCAGAACCGGCACGTCAAGGTCGAGGTCCAAGGGTTGCCCGAGAGCGAGTTCGGCACCTGGTGCGAGCGGTTCGGCGACTTCCTCTCGACGCGCTACGGCGCGTGGGGCAACGAGCGCGCCATGTTCGACTGGGCGGCCCGCCAGGCCTACATCGTGCTGGGGAATCTCATGACCGCCGGCGCCATGATCGGGATCGACTCGTGCGCGTTGGAAGGCATGGTGTACGCGGAGGCGGACGCCATCCTCGCCGATGCCGGCGCCATCGATCCGGCCACCGAACGCCTCGCCGTCATGGTCGCCCTTGGCTACCGCCTGGGCGAACCCCACCGCCCGGCGATCCGCCGGCCCCTCGCCGACGTGGTCCGAACCATCGGCTCCGCCCACTCCGGCCACCGTTCATAACAGACTCCTCGCACCACCAGGCGCGATTCCCGCCGTTAGGGGAATGCGTCAGCTTCGGGCGAAAACGGAATAAGAAGCCGGTCGTTGGGGTTGGTACCACCGTGACAATGGTGAGCGGTTGACTCATGACGAGCGCAACCATCTGTGACCGCCAATAGTTCCC
>JAISBQ010000160.1 GCA_031266115.1 Bifidobacteriaceae bacterium | reverse complement strand
ACATGTTCTGGCGGCGCGACTACTTTCCGGCAGACGCGCCGGAGCTGACCGCATCGGATCGGCAACAGCCTGACTTCCGCGCAACCGTGGATACCACCAATCAGGTTCTCCACGACCTGTCGACGCGGCTCAAAGATAGGTCGTTGCCCTGGTTCTCTCCCCGATATCTCGGACATATGACGGCCGACACCCTCATGGTGGCCAACGCCGCCTACATCATGACCATGTTGTATAACACGAACAACGTGGCGGACGAGGCCAGCCCCGCAACAACGCAGCTTGAGCTGGAGGTGGGCGCAGATCTCGCGCGCATGTTCGGCTACGACACCCGCCGCTCCTGGGGCCATGTCACCTCCGGCGGTCACACCGCCAACTATGAAGCCATGTGGGTGGCGCGCAACCTCAAGTCGATGCCGCTCGCCATCGCCGCCCACGCCGCCGCCAGCCAGCTGGTGGCCGGAAAGAGCTGGAGTGACCTCTTGGCGATGTCCGTGGCCGACATCCTCGACCTCACGGACGAGCTGAAGCAGCGCAATCTGTTCGCCGAGGTGCGCGCGCTATCCGCACGCGGCGTCGGCGTCAACCCGACCGATCTGGGCAAGCTCCTGGTCCCGCGTTCCCGGCACTATTCGTGGGACAAGGCGGCCGATGTGCTCGGCATCGGGCAGGCCAACCTGGTACCCGTGGACGTCGATGAGCACTGCCGCATGGACATGGCGGTGTTGACCAGGCTCGTCGAGGGCTTCATCGCCGCCGGCACGCCGATCCTCGCGGTGATGGGTGTGGTGGGGAGCACTGAAGAGGGGGCGGTCGACCCGATCGACGCCATCGTCGCCCTGCGTCAGCGCTGCGAGCAGCGTCACGGTGTCAGCTTCTACATCCACGCCGACGCTGCCTTTGGCGGCTACCTCGCCGCCTCCCTGGTGGGCGATGACGATCAGGTGATGGGGCTGGAGGAGTTGCGGTCCAGGTACGCCAAGGACGAGCTGTTCCCCGCCGATGGCGCATCCTGGCCTAAGCCGGAGGTCTATGAGGCCTTCCGTGCCCTGTCTCAGGTTGATTCGATCACCGTGGATCCGCACAAGATGGGGTACGTGCCCTACGCGGCCGGTGGCGTGGTGATGCGCGATCGCCGGATCTTGGATCTGATCAGCTACGAGGCCACCTACCTGGTCCAATCGTTTGCCAAGGAGCCGGACCTGGCCGCACCCATGGAGTTGGGCTCGGTGATCATCGAGGGATCGAAATCGGGTGCCGCCGCGGCGGCAGTGTGGGCCGCCCATCAGGTGGCACCGTTGACCATCGGTGGGTTCGGGCGCATCGTCACCCGGTGTGTCGGGGCGGCGGACTGGTTCTGTTCTCAACTCAGCCAGGCCCCTGAGTTCCAGGTCGAGGGGCGGCGTTTCACCGTGCGACCGATCATGGACCCCGACACGAACATGGTCGATTTCAGCTTCCTCGACCTGGATGACGCGTCGCTTGCCGCCCACAACCGGTTGAACGAGCGGGTCTATGACCTGTCGAGCTTTGTCAGCGGCCGCGCCTACGGTCACGGTTTCAACACCTCCCAGACTCGCCTGACCCGTGCAGCCTATGGGGACACCCCCAGGCGCCTCGCTCAGCAGCGGGGCATCGACACAGCTGACTGGGACACCGTCGGTGAGTTGGCGATGCTCCGGTCCACCGTCATGACCATGGCGTTGAGCGACCAGGCGCGGCTTGAGCGCTATTGGGCCGAGTTGCTGGAGATATGGCGACGCGACCTCGCCGCGATCGTCGACGGCGACCTTGTCGCGGGGGTCAAGTCAGCCGCGGCCAGTGGACGATGACGTCGCGAACCCGCCAGGCAGCCGTCGCCACACCGAGCGATGGCCGCCTGAGCCCTGGCCGCGCCTTCGGTGCCGTCATGCTCTTGGCGGGAACGATGCTCGGTGCGGGCCTCCTGGCGCTGCCGATCATCTCTGCGGACATGGGGTTCGGCTTCGCCGCCGTCGCCATGATCATCCTGTGGGCGCTACTGACGTACACCGGGTTGATGATGCTCGAGGTCTGCTTGGCGTTCCCGCAATTCACTGAATTCCAGGGTATAGCCCGAACACTGTTCGGGAAGGCCGGGGCGTTGGTGGTCAACACGGTCACCCTGCTGCTGCTGTTCACGCTGTCCGCGTCATACATTTCTGGTGCCGCTGGAGCCTGGGGATTTGACGTCTCTCACTACCTTGGCCTGGACGCGCCCGGCTGGGTGATGGCGTTGGTATACACGGTGTTGGTGGCGGCATGCGTATTCGCCGGTTCTGATGCCGTGGCGGGCGCCTCGAAGGTGTTCTTCACACTGAACCTCGTGGTTTTGGCTGCCTTGGTCGCCAGCGTCGAGCCGTCGGTGCGGCTTCGGTATCTCGCGGAGAACCCGTCACAATGGGTGTTCATCTGGACGGCCTTGCCGGTGTTCATGACGTCCTTCGGGTTTCATACGTCCATACCCACCGTCGTCAAGTATGTCGGTCGCCAGTACCCGCGTGCGCTGCGCAAGATCTTCATCGTCAGTGGCCTGATACCGCTCGTGGCGTACTTGGCATGGATCTTCGTGTCGTTGGGAGGCTTGCCGCGCACGGGAGCGCATAGCTTCGCCACGGCGCGAGCCGAGGGAGGCGGAGTGGGGGCGTTTCTCTCCCAGATTGAGCCGGTGATTGGCCAGTCCTTGGCGCCCAACCTCTTCTATGTCTTCTCGGGCGTGGTGCTGTTGACTTCGTATCTGGCGCTGTCCTTGTCGTTGACCGACATCCTGGACGCCAGCATCTCGCGCATTGGACGATGGCGCCCCCAAGGCCGGGTCCGACGTCTCGTGGTGGTGGCGGTCTGTTTCCTTCCGCCACTGGGTGTGGTGCTGATCTACCCGAACGCTTTCGTGCCCCTCTTGGGGTTGGCATCGATATTCTGCGTGGTCACGTCGATGCTGTTCCCGGCCCTAGCGTTGTGGCGTTTGCAGTCCAAGGGCGCACGTGCGCTCGGTTTGGTGCCCCCTTCATATCGGGTCTTGGCCGGGTGGGGTGGGTTCGTGGTGGTGATTGCCGGCGCCGCGGGAATCCTCGTGCTCCAGGTCCTGAACATGCTGGGAGACTTGCCTCAGTAGGGTTGGCCGCCACGCTGAGGCCTCCAGCGACATCTATGACCGGCGGGGAGTGTCACGGTTCTCCCCGCCGGTCCGCCTCGAGGTTCGGCAAATGGGCGCTGAGAGGTGAGCTACTTCTTCTTCGCCTTGACCACCGCGGTGGTGGATGACTTGGCTGTACCGTTGGCGTCGGTGGAGGGGCTATAGACCGCCTTGACCTTGATGGACTTGGAATACTTGCTGGGCAGTGTGACGGCAGTCTTTGCGCTGGCGACCGCAACCGTCTTCACTTTCTTGCCTGCGACATAGAGGGCGACTTTGCCGCCTACTTTGCCTCCTGTGACCTTGATGGTGACCGCGACCTTGGGCTTGGTCTTCTGGGAGAACGTCGCTCCCTTGACGGCGATCGACGATGTCGTGGCCTTGGCCGCCGGCGGAGGCACCGCTGCCGGCGGCGTGGGTGCGGGCTGGGCAGGCACCTGGGCCTGGACCTTTGAATCGATGGCGCTGATATCGGTCTTGAGGGAGCCAACTGCGGCGGTCAGCTGGGCGATCGCGGACCGGTACTCGGCGTCCGTGGCGTGGGACGTGGCCAGGGCCTGGCGCGTGTCGTCGAGAGCGGATTGCAGCTCATCGAGCACGGCCGGATCGATGGCGGGACCGGCGGGCGCTGGTGCCGCTGTGCTGGTCGAGGCGTACTCCGCGGCCATCTGCGTCACACTGTCGGCCAAGGCACCCTCGGCGCAGCCCGGCTTGAGCTTCGAGTTGAGCGCCTGGAAGGTCTCGTGGTATTCGGATTGGTAGTCGAGGACATAGCTGGAATTGGCCTTCCCGTTGGCGACAGTGACCACCATGGTCTTGGTGAACGGCGACTGTTCCTTCATGCGTAGACCGATCTTGACATAAATCTCCGCGTTGACCTGCGCGATGACAACATCGCCGATGCCGAGGACGCCCGTGCGCATGGGAACGTCCGGTGCCCCGTCGTAGGTGAATTCGCCCGGAACTCCTTCACGGGCATTGTCGAGACGAATCCGGCCCGGACAGGTGACGGTGTCGCGGGCACCCCAAAGCACAGGGTCTGAGTCCCGCTGCGTGGTGGTGGACATCACGCGGATGGTCTCTTCGCCGATGACGGCGCCGATCGCCGATTCGTAGGCGAACAATTCGCGGAGGACATCTGGGTCAGGCCGTGTGGTGGTGACCGTATCGTTGCGGATGGGGGCCTCGACGTCCTCGCGAACCAGCTCGTAGCCGGGGATGGATACTCCGCTGAGGGATGCGAGCACGTTGGTGCCGGC
>JAISBQ010000087.1 GCA_031266115.1 Bifidobacteriaceae bacterium | reverse complement strand
AGGATCAGCACCAGCACCGAGATGGTTCCCACCAGGGCTGAAGAGAAACGCCACCCAAACGCGCTGTCTGTGCCAAAGAGCTGCATCCCCAGCGCGATCATCCATTTGCCCACGGGTGGGTGGACCACATAGTCCGGCTCGTCGAGCATGACATCGACGTTCCCGGCCTCAAAGGAGATGTCGCCCTCGTTCTCGTCTGTATCCGGATCGTTGGGCCACTTGCGTTCGTAACCGAACCGGAGCAGGGAATAGCCGCCCTTGACGTAGTAGGTCTCGTCGAACACCAGTTTGTGCGGGTATCCCAGGTGGATCAGTCGCATCACCGCGGCGAGGGCGGTGATCGCCAGGGGGGCGCCCCATCGTGACACGACCCCGCCCCAACGAGCCGTCGCGAGCCAGACTTGCCATCGCAGCAGCAGGTCGCGGACGCCAGGGGATTTTGCCACGGGTGACATGGTACGCAGTTCCTGCGGCATCGTGCCGGGTCCTGCGTGAGTCGGGTGTCCGTCCGGTGCGGGTGTGGAGAATGTCACATGCCGGCGAACGGGTTGACGATGCGCACGCCACGGAGCGTCGATCCAGCTGCCAGGTCTTCTGTGAGCAGTTCCTCGCACCCGGCGCTGGCCGCGGCCTCGACAATCAGCGCGTCCCAGTAGCTCAGTTCGCAACGCTGCGATGTCTCAATGGCGCGGCTCACCAGAGTGCTGTCGAGGGACACGACTTCGAAGTTCGCGAACTCCGCGACGGCTGCCTGGGCCGTGGTGGGCGGCAGCCGACAGAGCAGCTTCCTGGTGGTGACCCAGTAGAACTCGGAGAGAACCTGCGCGCTCACAACCGGAGCGTGACTGCGCAGCACTGCGGCCGCGACCTCGCTCTTGGCCTGATCGGCCCGGTCGAAGAGGTAGACCAGCAGGTTCGAATCGAAGAACGCCCTAGCGTTCATACAGCGAATCCCTGGTCCACTGGCGTCCGCTCGGCCCGCTGGAGGCGGGCGATCCGGCCGCGAGTTCCATGACACGTTCGGTCGCCGCGACCTGCCGGCGGGAGTTTCGCGCGTAGTCCTCAAGGAACCGCCGGACCATGGCGTTCACCGATGTGTCCTCGTGGGCGGCCCTGACGCGGGCGGCCTTGAGCAGTGAGTCTTCAATCACCAAGGTCAGATTCGCCACGAGATCAGTGTAACACGTATCACGTGTAGATCATGCTCGTGGATTCCCCCCGTACCCAGCTGGCCGGAGGCGTGGTGGACAATGGGCGGATGGGCGACGGGGAAGGCGGGCGGATCGTGGTGGCCGCCACACCCATCGGATGCGACGACGACGCCTCGCCGCACCTGCGTCACTTGCTCGCCACCGCGGACATCGTCGCCGCCGAGGACACCCGCCGTGTGCGGGCCCTCGCCCGGCGCCTCGCCATCCCGATCGCGGGCCGGGTGGATTCCCTGCATGACGCCAACGAGTCCAGCCGTGCCCCCGCTCTGGTCGAGGCCGCACGCGCGGGGGCCACTGTGCTACTCGTGTCCGATGCCGGCACGCCACTCGTCTCGGATCCCGGCTTTCGTGTGGTGCGCCTCGCGGGCGAGGCCGGTGTGCGTGTCACCTGTGCGCCCGGGCCGAGCGCGGCGCTCGCGGCGCTCGCGGTCTCAGGGTTGGCGACAGACCGATTCGCGTTCGAGGGGTTCTGGCCCCGCAAGCCGGGGGCGGGCGCCGCGTTGGCCGCCGACCTCGCCCCAGAACGGCGCACCATGGTGTTCTTCGTGGCAGCCAGGCGCTTGGCGGCGGCACTCACGCACATGGCCGCCGCCTGGGGTGCCGAGCGCCCCGCCGTCGTGTGCCGCGAGTTGACCAAGGTTCACGAGGACATTTGGCGCGGCACGCTCGGCGTGTTGGCCGATCGGGCAGCGAGCCGCGAGGTGCTGGGCGAGGTCACGGTGGTGGTGGCCGGCGCTATGTCCCAGAACTATGACATCGATGCGCTGGCGTCGCAGGTTCGCGCTCGCGCCGATGCCGGAGTACGCCTCGCCGACGCTGCCGCCGAGGTTGCCGCTCGCACCGGAGTCTCCCGCCGTGTGCTCTATGAGGCGGCCCTACGAGCGCGCTGACAAGCGCATTCGCAGCCGCCTCGGGGTTCGGCAAACAGCCAGTTGCGTGCCTGGCCACCCCTTGACGACGCCCTAGCGCTGGCGAAAAGCGACCTGGCGCGTCGGCGGGTCCCTACGCGTGAGGGTGGATGGTTCCCGACCGCCACAGGTCCATGACCGTGACCCCGACCTCGGCGAGGAGCCGCCGCAGCGTGGGCAGTGACAGCCCCACCACCCCATGATGGTCCCCCTCCAGACCCTCGATGAACGGTCCGCCGAGTCCGTCGATGGTGAACGCTCCGGCAACCCCCAACGGTTCGCCCGTCGCCACGTAGGCATCGATTTCCTCTGGGGTGAGGTCGCCAAACCGCACCACCGTGGACGATGTCGCTCCCACCTCCCGCCAGTCCCTACCCCCCGCGGGCCTGCGCCTCTCGGCAGACGGGTCCTGCCACGCCTCACCCTCACTGCGAGGGTGCGCTCCGTCGTCGTCGGAGGGGCCGGACATGAGCCAATGGCCGGTGTGCAGGATGGCGCGGCGGCCGGACTGCTGGGCGATCCGGGCCACAGCGTCGCGGGCGTCGCGCGGCTTGCCAAGCACCTCCCCGTCCAGTTCCAGCATCGAATCGCACCCGAGGACAATCACGTGTCGCCGCTGCCTGCGCAAGCCTTCCTGCGCGACGCACCGGGCCTTGGCCTGCGCCAACACGAGGACCTGCTCGGCGGGAGTGGCGGCCGGGTAGGCCCGGAGCATGTCGCGCAGGACACGATCCTCGTCGACATCGGAGACGACGATGACCGGGTCGATTCCGGCAGCGGTGAGGGTTGCGGCCCGCGCGGTTGAGGCGGACGCGAGAACGAGCGTGGGCTTGCCTAACGTCGCCGGCGACGTCGACGCCCGAGGTGCCGATGCGTGCGCGAGGGGCAGCGGGTGGGTGGCAGGCCCAGCGATGATGGGTCCGGCTGGCGGAAGGTCGTCGGTGGGAACCGTACTGGCCGTGGGCTGGGATGGGTGGGTGGGGGCCGGCATCGTCGCAGGGACTAGGCGTCGAAAGGCTTGATCTCGTGGATCGCGACCTTGACCACCCGGCCGTTGGGCGCGGTGTAGCTGCGCTCGTCTCCGGGGGCGGCGCCGAGGATCGCGGCGCCCATGGGCGACTTCTCGGAGAACACGCTGAGGTCCGTGGTGGCACCGACCTCGCGGGACCCGACGAGGAACACCATCGGTTCGCCGGCGACTGTCGCGGTCACCACGGTGCCGGGGGCCACCGTGCTGGGAGCCTCGGGCGCTGCACCCACCTTGGCGCCCGCGAGCAGGGCCTTGAGTTGGGCGATTCGCCCCTCCATCTTGCCTTGCTCCTCGCGGGCGGCGTGATAGCCGCCGTTTTCCTTGAGGTCTCCCTCGGCGCGGGCAGCTTCGATGCGTGTGACCACCTCGGTTCGGCCCGTGGTTTGGAGGGTCTCCAATTCGCCCTTGAGCCGATCGAACGCCTCTTGGGTCAACCATGTGGTGCTGTCGGCCACGATTCCTCCTTGTGGTGGCACGGCGCCGGGATGCCGGACGTGCTCGGCCGCCCTGGTCGGGCGGGATGCTCGGTCGCTGCTCCCTCCGACCCTCGCTCGCTCGCCGGAGCACTCGGGCGAGTCCGGCGCTCCGCCTCACCCACGTCGGGGGGCCAACGCCCCACTGTAGTGTGTTGCCCCGGTGCGCGCGGGCGGACCCCAGGTCTGTCCGCGCTCGGTCCGCTGTGCTTGGCCTGGCCCTCGGTGGAGGTCTAGGATGGCGCTGAAATGCGCCATTCTCGGTGTTCGCTGCCGCGTTTCGCCTGGTCGGAGCCTTGTTCACCCAAGGCGACCATGGTTCGGGGCCGGCTGTTCGCCCGGCGCACGAGGTCTCGTCTTACCCATGCGGCGGGCCCCACCGCGTGAGTATGGACGTTGCCCGTGCCGGCCGATGTGCCGTGGGCCAGCACGAAAGGATATTCACATGTCTCGCCCCACCTCGCCCGCTGGCGCGCTGCGCCTGATGGCCGTTCACGCCCACCCGGACGACGAGTCCTCCAAGGGCGCCGCGACCCTCGCCAAGTATGCCGCCGAGGGCGTCGAGGTGCTGGTGGCCACCCTGACCGGCGGAGAACGCGGCGAGGTTCTCAACCCGCGCCTGCGGGGTGACCCGTCGGTCGAGGGCCGGCTGGCCGAGGTCCGTGTCGCGGAGATGGCGGCTGCGGCCGCCGCACTCGGGGTGTCGCACCGGTTTGTCGGCTTCGTCGATTCCGGTTTCCCTCAGGGCGATCCTCCGCCACCCCCGCCGCCTGGCTCCTTCGCGTCTATCCCGGCCGCCGAGGCCGCCGTGCCGTTGGCAGCGTTGATCCGCGACGTGCGTCCGCACGTCATCACCACCTATGACCCGTCCGGCGGTTATCCCCATCCCGACCACATCCACACCCACGCCGTGACGGTTGAGGCCATTGAGCAGGCCGCCGATGGCGACCGGACCCCACCCGGTCAGCGCGCATGGGCGGTTCCCAAGGTGTACTACGACCACGGCTTCTCCCGTGAGCGTTCCAGAGCGCTGCACGAGGCGCTGGTGAGCCGCGGCGTGGAATCGCCCTTGGGTGAGTGGCTGGAGCGCGATGCGACCCGGAAACGCCGTGTCGCCGATCCGACCACCCGTATCGATGTGGGTGACTACTTCGGCGCCCGCGACGCCGCTTTGCGCGCCCACGCCACGCAGATCGATCCCGACGGCTTCTTCTTCGCGATCCCGCGGGATGTGGAGCGGGAGGTGTGGCCGTGGGAAGAGTTCGAGTTGGCGCATTCCACCGTGCGTGTCGACACCCCCGAGGACGATCTGTTTGCCGGCCTGAGGTGAATGCGGCGCGATTGGAAAGCCCGCGCGGGCGCGCCTCGAGCGCCTTGGTGTTCCAGACTTTGACGTTTGAGCCGAGTGTTGCCGGTGTGGTTCCTTGGGGTCTCGCCGCGCAAGTACCGGACCGGAGCGAAGCATAGGTGAGGACACTTCGTGGGGTGTCTCTACGGGGTGACCGTCAACCAGACCGCGATGAGGTGGCAGGTGAAGCCGGCGACGGTGCCGGCGTGGAAGATTTCGTGGAACCCGAACCAGCGGGGCGCGGGATTGGGCCGCTTGAGCGCGTACACGATGGCTCCGGCCGTGTAGGCGATGCCACCCGCAAGGACCAGCCAGGCCACGGCCGGTTCGGTCGCGCGCATGAAGGCGGGCAGGAACGCCAAGGCGGCCCACCCGAGGGCCAGATAGATAGGCACGTAGCTCCAGCGGGGAGCGCTCAGCCAGATGACCCTGACGCCGATGGCGGCCAAGGCCCCGATCCAGACCGTCACCAGCAGCGCCGTGCGCGAACTGCCATCGAGCCCGCATACGGCCAGCGGCGTATAGGTCCCGGCGATGACCAGCGCGATGTTGGCGTGGTCGAGTCGCCTTAAGATCGCGTTGCCGACGGGTCCCCAGTGGCCCAGGTGGTAGACGGCGGAGCATCCAAACAGCATGATCGCGGTGCCGACAAAGATGGCGCAGGAGGCCTTCCCCGCCGCGCCGGCGGCCTGCACAATCAGGACGGTGCCGGCCGTGATGGTGACCGGGAGCATCGCTGCGTGTAACCATCCCCGCAGATACGGCTTGACGGTCGCGGAACCGCCGGAGTCCGGCATGGTCGGTTCGGGTGCCTTGACAGCGAGGCTCACGGCTCTACGACCTGTGCTTGATGGGTGACGTTCACTCGTGGCCTCCTCCGCCCCTCAGACGCCCGCGTACACACGGACCCCAATCGCGTCCGGCCACGTCGAGTGGACCTCTGACGAGCTGAAACGCCTTCCTACGTCAATAGACGGCGCGTGCAGCGGCCCGTCCTGACCGGATTCCTACGCTACCGTAACCTACGGAGGCGTAGGGACGGCATCGTCGGGTGTGACGGTACGGTGGAGATTGGTGCCCGCGATGCTCACGCCGGGTCCAGAAGGATACCTCCATGCGCCTTCCGTCCGCGATCTATCGCGTCTACGAGGCGCGCGTACGCGACGGTATCCCCCGCGAGGCTGTCCCCGCGCATGTGGGTGTCATCCTCGACGGCAACCGGCGTTGGGCGCGGATGGCGGGAAACAAACCCGAGGCCGGACACCAGCGCGGCGCGGACAAGATCGCCGAATTCCTCGGCTGGTCCGAAGACATGGGTGTCAGGCTGGTCACGTTGTGGATGCTCTCGACTGACAACCTCGAACGCGATCCGGCGGAGGTCGCCGATCTGGTGCGGATCATTGAGGACGCTGTCGATCACCTCGCCGACGTGGGACGGTGGCGCCTGCGCGTGGTGGGAGCGGCAGACGTGCTGCCCTACGCCACCGTGGAGCGCTTGGCGCACGCTGAGGCCCGCACGGCGGGGGTGGACGGGATGGATGTCAACGTGGCCATCGGCTACGGAGGGCGGCGGGAGATCGCCGATGCCGTCAAGGCGCTGTTGGTCGAGAAGGCCGCGGCGGGCGTGTCACTGTCCCGGCTCGCCGAGACGATCGACGTGGAACAGATCGCCGCGCACCTATACACCCGCGGCCAACCCGATCCCGACCTGGTGATTCGCACCTCCGGTGAGCAGCGGCTCTCAGGGTTCCTGCTGTGGCAGTCAGTCCACTCGGAGTTCTACTTCTGCGAGGTGCATTGGCCGGATTTTCGTCGGGTGGACTTTCTGCGTGCGCTGCGCTCCTACGCGGCGCGGGAACGGCGCCGGGGGAGGTAGGGGCCGAGGGCGCCGAGGGTGCGCGTGCCCCAGCCCTTCGGGGTGCGCTCACCCTCGGCTGCCATATCGCCTCAAGACGTTGGGCCGGCCACCGCGGGACGCGTCATCGCCATGACATCGAGAGCCTTGTCGAGCTGTGCCTCGGTGAGGTCGCCGCGTTCCACGAACCCCAGGTCGATGGCGGCCTGGCGGACCGTCGCGCCCTTGGCGACCGCGTACTTGGCGATCTTCGCGGCGTTCTCGTATCCGATGATCCGGTTGAGTGGCGTGACGATCGACGGGGATGACTCGGCGAGGAGGCGTCCCCGCTCCACGTTGGCCCGGATGCCATCGACGGTCTTGGTCGCCAGCACCCGCGACCCGGCGGCGAGCAGCCGGATCGACTCCAGCAACGCGACTGCGATCAGCGGGATCTGCACGTTCAACTCGAAGAACCCTGACGCTCCGCCCCAGGTCACAGCCGTGTCGTTGCCGATCACCCGCGAGCAGACCTGCATGACGGCCTCAGGGATCACCGGATTGACCTTGCCGGGCATGATGGATGACCCCGGTTGCAGGTCCGGCAACGAGATCTCACCGAGGCCGGTCAGTGGACCGGAGCCCATCCACCGCAGGTCGTTGCAGATCTTGATGAGCGAGACGGCGACGGTCTTCAGTTCCCCGGACAGCTCCACGAGCCCGTCGCGAGCCGACTGGGCCTCAAAGTGGTTGCGTGCTTCGGTGAGCGGCAACCCTGTGTCCTCGGCGAGCAGCGCGATCACACGCTGAGGGAAACCCGGCGGCGTGTTGATGCCCGTGCCCACGGCTGTCCCGCCCAGTGGCACCTCGGCAACCCGCGGCAAAGCGGCGTGGAGCCGGTCGATGCCGTAGCGCACCGCCGCCTCATACCCGGAGAACTCCTGCCCGAGCGTGACAGGGGTTGCGTCCATGAGGTGGGTGCGCCCTGCCTTGACAACGTCGGCGAACTCCGCCGACTTGGCGCCCAGGGATGCCGCCAGGGTGTCTAGTGCCGGGATCAGGTCCCGCACCACCCCGCCCGTCGCCGCCACGTGGACCGAGGTCGGGAACACATCGTTGGAGGATTGGGAGGCGTTGACATGATCGTTGGGGTGCACATCGCGGCCGAGTAGCCTGGACGCCAGGGTGGCGATCACCTCGTTGGCGTTCATGTTCGAGGAGGTCCCGGAGCCTGTCTGATAGACGTCCACGGGGAACTCCACGTCGTAGACGCCGGATGCGACGGCATCGGCGGCACGGACGATCGCGTCCGCCACGTCGGCGTCGATCACGCCCAGCTCGGCGTTCGCCTGGGCGGCGGCCTTCTTGATCCTGGCGAGAGCGGCGATGTGAGCCGATTCCAGCCCGCGTCCCGAAATCGGGAAATTCTCGACGGCGCGTGCCGTCTGGGCTCGGTAGAGGGCAGCGGCGGGGACGCGGACCTCGCCCATGGTGTCGTGTTCGATGCGGTATTCGGGGTCAGGAGTCTCAGTAGTCATGGGATCCATCGTCCCAAACCAGACTCCGGTCTCGCCAGGACCGCCGTCTCATCCTTGCCGGCGTCGGCGCGACGTCATCGTGCGCTGGTTGGCGGTCTCTTGGCTGTTCTCACTGGTCATCAGCCGAGGAGTTGGGCGAGGCGGGGCGGGTTGGCGCCCGCCCTACCCACGGTGAAGGCGGCGATCCGGGTTGCCTGGTCGAGGACGTCGCGAAGGCACGCCTCGCCGATGGCGCGCAGCGCGCCCCGCCGGGAGCCCCCGAGGAGCCCGCTTTGGCCGAGTGCCCAGATCAGTCCCGCCATGAACGAATCGCCCGCGCCCACGGTGTCCACCACGACGGCTGCCGCTGAAGGAACCTCGACCCATAGACCGCTGGCGGTCAGTCCGACGGCCCCACCCTTCCCCTTCGTGACCACGACGATGGCGGGTCCGGCCTCTCCCCAGTGGGCGGCCTCTTCCATGACGTCGCCGTCAGGGTAGAGATAGGCGAGGTCTTCCTCGGAGACCTTCACCACGTCCGCCAAGCTCACCAACTCCTGGATGCGCAAGGACACCTTGTCAGCCGATCCCATGATGGCGGGCCGGACGTTCGGATCGTAGGTGATGGTTGCGGCGCCGTGTGCAGCCTTGAGGGACGCGACCACGGCGGCTCCGCCCGGTTCGAGGACGGCCGCGATTGAGCCGGCGTGGACCACGGCCGGGTGAAGCCATTTCGGGATGGGTGGTAGCTGCCACGACAGCGAGAACTGATAGCGCGCCGAGCCTGAATCGTCGATCGTGGCAATCGCCGTCGAGGTCTCCTCGGCGCCGTCGGAGCCGGGCACCAGGTGGACCCCCGAGTCGGCCAGGTGCCTGCGGATCGCTCGCCCGCGTTCGTCGGGGCCAATCCATGTCCCGAGCGTGGTCGGCATTTCCAGGCGGCTGAGGCCGACGGCAACGTTCATCGGGCTCCCACCTGGGTGTTCATTCTCAGACTTGCCGCGCCGCACAATGTCGATCAGGGACTCGCCGAGAATCAGGGCGGTGGGCGGGGTCACGATGGTTCTCCTTGACTGGGGTCGGGGTCGGGGTCGGCGAGGACGGGACTGGGGCCGGGGTCTGCGGTGCGGTGGGGACTGGGGTCTGGGGTGTGGGGATCGTCAGCGAGGCGAGGGCCGGGGTCTGCGCGTCCGGGGCTGGGGTGCGCGAGGGCGGGATCTGTGGAATCGGCATCGTCGGTGGGACGGGGGCCTGGGGGCGCGACCTGTCCGGGGTCTGCGGGCGCGCGGTCTGCGGGGCCGGCATCGTCGGTGGGACGGGCGGCGTCCAGGCGGGCGCGAGCACCGTCGAGCAGCATCTGGCACCGCCGTGCGAGCGCTTCGCCGCGCTCCCACAGGGCGAGGGACTGGTCGAGGGTCTCGGCTCCGGCCTCTAGGGTCTGGATCACCGAGACAAGGCCAGCGCGCGCCTGCTCGTACGTGAGATTCGCGACGTCATCGGACGCGCGGTGAGGTGAGGGCATGGGGACAAGCTAACCACCGTGTGACCTGTCTGCGGGCATCTGGTGCCGGCGCCAGCGCGGGCGTCCGCGGCGCGGGCGCTAGGAGCGTCGCTGTGCGGCGAATTCTCCGGTGGCGACGCGGATGTGGACTTCCTCGGTCAGGCGCACAGTCGCGGCATCGCGGACGATGGTGCCGTTCGCCGTCCTGACGATCCCGTACCCCCGGTCCAGAGTCCCTTGAGGTGACAGGGCGACGAGCGACGCGTTGAGCGTGCGGCCATCCGCGGCGCGGATGTCGAGATAGGCGTGCATCCCGCGGGTGAGGTCGCCGCTCAGGGTTGCGAGATCGGCGGCGCGGGCGTCGAAGATCCATGCCGGGTTCGCCAACACGGGACGGGAGCGGACCTGGGCGAGTCTCGCAGCCTCGGTGTCGAGATGCGCCCGCACCGCACGGGTCATCTGCTCGCGGGCGCGAGTGAGTGCCGCGAGTTCAGCAGCGAGGTCGGGGACGATCCTCTTGGCGGCATCCGTGGGCGTCGAGGCCCGAAGATCGGCGACGAGGTCGAGCAGTGGGGAGTCATTCTCGTGCCCGATGGCCGAGACCACCGGGGTGGTTGCTTCAGCGACGGCGCGGATCAGGGCCTCATCGCTGAACCCGATGAGGTCTTCGAGGGCGCCGCCGCCTCTGGCGATGACAATGACATCCACATCGGGGTGGGCGTCGAGGTTCCGCAGAGCGGCGATCACCTCAGCGGGTGAGCGTTCGCCCTGGACCGCGACTTCGCGGATCTCGAACTCGGCGGCAGGCCACCTCAACCGGGCATTGACCAGCACGTCCTTCTCCGCGTCTGAGGCTCGGCCGGCGATCAGGCCAATGCGCCGCGGGATCGTGGGCAGTGCTCGCTTGCGAGCGGAGGCAAACAACCCTTCGGCGGCCAGGGCTCGCTTGAGTCTCTCGATCCGTGCGAGGAGATCGCCGATGCCGACGCGCCTGATCTCACGGGCCTGGAGCGACAGCGACCCGCGCACTGGCCAGAAGCTGGGTTTGGCGTTGACAACCACGCGTGTACCGGACGCGAGCGGGCCGTCCATCGCGTCGAGTATCGAGGTGAACACCGTCAGAGAGATGGAGAAGTTCTCGTCGGGATCCCGCAGGGTCGCGTAGGCCACCTTGGCGCCGGGGCGGCGGGTCAGCTCGACGATCTGTCCCTCAATCCACACCGCTCCGAGGCGGTCGATGTAGGTCTTGATCCGGGAGGTCACATCCTTGACGGACCACGGCGTATCGGGTGATGTCCCTGTGCGCGGAGCCGCGACACCGGCGCCCGCCGAGGCCTGGGAAGACACGTCCATCCCCCCAGCCTAGGAGTGCACGCCCCACGGGTCTCACGCGACCCCGGGGCACGGGGTCATGATCGGAAGCCCGCTCCCACGTCCACGTCCTGGCCCTACCCGGCCACGGGCGCGGGGTCATGATTCTCGCGTCGGGTTTCCGTCAACCTATGGGGCGACGTGGCACGTTCAGCGTCATCACACCGGCAGTCCACGGGTCCTCGCCGACGCGTCCGGTGAAGGTATCCGGTGTCGCGTCATCGTTGGACCCGTGGGCTTGCGCGACAAGACCCGCGAATACTCCACGCAAGCGGCAACGCGATGCAAGATCGCGCCCCTCTTTCGCCGAGTTGCGGGTTTGGGTGCTGAAAAGGCCCATTTCGCCACGTAGACCGGCAACTCGGCAACAAATCCTGCCTCCACCACCGCCGAGTTGCGGGTTTGGGTGCGAAAACGGGCCATTTCGCCACGCAGACCGGCAACTTGGGGTTGAGTGTCACGGGTGGAGCCATGGGGTTGGGGTGTCAGGCGGTTCGGGCGCGGGCGTGGGCTTGTTGGAGCGAACGGATGAGGTGTGAGGGGTCAGCAAGGTCTGCCTTGGTGGCGACGACGACGGCGATGCCTTGCGCATCAAGGCGCCGGCGCCGATCGTTATCCCTGAGACGCTGGGTGGGGTCGCCGTGGTAGTCGCCGTCGTATTCCCCGGCGAGACGAAGGGCCGGCCAATACAGGTCGGGACGGGCCACGAATCTGCCGGTCTTGTCGTAGATGGGCTCGTTGACCAGCGGCTCGGGCAGACCGGCTTCGAAGGCCCGGAGCCGTAGCCAAGTCTCGAGGATGCTTTGAGTACCTGGACGGATGTCTTCCATAGCGCGGCGCAGCGCACGGACATGGCGTCGCCGATCCGAGCGACTCAGACGTCGGCGCAAGTCAGGCATTGTGGTGAGGGGGTCATTGAAGCGCACGAGTTGATCGCCGAGTTGGACGAGTTCCTCGTGGGTAGCGAGTGATGCCGCTTGCATCCACGCTTCAATGGGGTCGCATGCGGGGATGCCGTGTGGGGTCGTGGACTTGGGCACGGATGCGATGTTCCGGCTCCAATGGACCGCGACGCCGGTGCGCTGCGGATGGGCACCCCGGATGGGGATGAGGACATGAATCGTGGTGTCACGAGTCAAGCGACCTGGGACTTGGACTCCCCACAGGACTAGTGCCGATACCGACGCCGCGAGAGCTGCGCGGTGCGTAGTTGCGAGAAATGAACGAGTCCGTGTCTCTAGGCTTCGAGGGTCCGGATGATCGCACCGCGCGTGGACACCATAGATCACTTGCTGAAACCCCGGTCCGCGCAGCTGGTTCCTGGTAATGCCGGCCTTGGCCGCTTGACCAGGTGTCACCACGCTGTGGCGAGAGATCTTGGTTGTCGCGTGGACGCCGCGTCGAAGGGGAGGGGAAACCGCGGACACAGAGTTAGGCGTGATCATGGGTCCACTGTGCCCGCCTGTGGCCGCGGCTACGGCCGACGGGCCCACGGACTGTGGACAGTCGCCGATGTGGACGGAACCGGCAGCGCGTCGGGACTCCTAGGATGGCGGGCGTGAGCGGTGAGCGGCGGGTCTTGGTCGCGGCGCCGCGCGGCTACTGTGCCGGGGTGGACCGCGCCGTCGCCAGCGTGATCAAAGCGCTCGGCCTGTACGGTCCGCCGGTCTATGTGCGGGGGCAGATTGTGCACAACACCCACGTGGTCGCGCGCCTGGCCGCGATGGGGGCCGTGTTTGTGCACGATGTCGACGATGTGCCGCACGGCGCACGGATCGTCTTTTCCGCCCACGGCATCGCGCCGCATGTCCGCCGCCAAGCCGCTGAGCGCGACTTGATCACCATTGATGCGACGTGTCCGTTGGTGACCAAGGTCCACAAGGAGGCGGTCCGGTTCGCGGCGGAGGGTTACGAGATCGTGCTGATCGGCCACGCCGGTCACGAAGAGGTGGAGGGCACCGCGGGCCAAGCGCCCGGTCGTATTCATGTTCTGGGCACACCCGAAGAGGTGGATGGCCTCGAAGTCGCCGACCCCACCAGGATCGTGTGGCTCAGCCAGACCACCCTGTCCGTGGATGAAACAGCACACACCGTCCACCGTTTACGTGAGCGTTTCGCGCTGTTGGAGGATCCGCCGAGCGACGACATTTGCTACGCCACTCAAAACAGGCAGGCAGCCGTCAAGCAAATCGCCCCATTGAGTGATGCCGTGATTGTCGTTGGATCAGCCAATTCCTCCAATTCGGTTCGCCTGGTTGAAGTCGCGCGCAGAGCGGGTGCGGGGGCTGCCTATCGGATCGATCGCGCCACAGATATCGACCCGACCTGGGTGGATGGCTTGCGGACTGTGGGTCTGACCTCGGGAGCATCGGTGCCGGAGGACTTGGTGGACGATGCCGTCGCGCACCTTCGCCGGTTGGGTTTTACAGTGGTCGAGGAGGTGGCGAGCGCAGCCGAGGCGCTCGCCTTCGCTCTCCCGCGAGAACTAAGGTTGCGCCCATGACAAGAATCCCCTGTACCCGTCTCCCACGTGGGCGCTTCGGCTTCGCCGTCCTGGGCGCTGCGCTACTCGGCCTTGCGCTGCCGGCCGGCGTCGCCATCGGCGCGGATGGCGACCCGCCACCGGCCCCGGCCGCTGAGCCCACCGAGACGATCTCCGGCACCATCGTGTACGTGGACGGCGCTCCGGCGGCCGGCCTGCGCTACTACTACGACAACATCGACTGCACCACCGGCAAGGACTTGATGACGCCGCGCAACCATGTCGCGAATGTGGTGGATTTGCCGACGACCAACGTCGATGGCACCTTCTCTTTCCCTAGCTACGCCGGCCAGTGCTACACGATGGCGGTGACGAACGAAACGGGCGGTGTGGTGTACACCGTTGACGGGCCCACCCCGGCCACGCGCCTGACGGTGTCCTCGGGCAACGCCGGCCAGGTCATCACCATCCGGGCGAGGCTCGCTACGGTCATCCTGAAGGGCGCGGCAGTCGGCTCCGGGGTGACCCCTTGGGGTAACCGGCTCACGACGACCAACGTATATGACCCGTTCTACTCACCGGACAGCGGCCCAGGTGGGTGGGTGCCGAGTGGGAAGACGCAAGTCGGCGAAGGAAGCGTGGTGAGGTTCTCCGCCGCAGTAGGCAGCCAGTACACCGTGTACTTCGAGGGCGACAACACCTATTATCCGCAGGGTCTGGGCGGGAGGACTGAGGTGCCAAACAGTTTCAACTCCAGCATTCGGCAATTCGACCACTTTAGGGGCTCTTCGGATTTGAGGGTGTAGTGGTCATGTGAGGAGTGTCTGGATTTTGGGTCTGAAGCCGCCGGTGTCGAGTAGGGCGCGGGTGACATAGTTGGCGAGGTTCCTGAACCCGAGGG